>CAZHRR010000014.1:0-26720 GCA_964534955.1 uncultured bacterium | reverse complement strand
GTGAAAATGAAGCTCAGTCAGATTGTTGATGATATCATATCTTTGAATGAAGAAATCATAGTAACAAAAAACGGAAGGCCCGCAGCGGTAATAATTGATGTAGATGAATATGAATCCTGGAAGGAGACCCAACGGGTAATATCAGATGATGACTTGATGGATGAGATACGAAACGGTTTGAAAGAAATTGAGAAGAAATCTGAGCTTTACACGTTGGAAGAATTATTTGATAATTGAGAGTTGGTTTTGCCCCAATTATATCTAACTGAAGATCAATCGGATTTAATTCGAAAGTTGCATCCAATCATAAAAAAGAGAATAAGAGCCGCTCTTAGTGAAATACTCAACAATCCTCACTCTGGAAAATCTCTAAGGGGAGAACTTGAAGGACTTCGCAGTTATCGCGTCAGTAAGATTCGGATTATCTATCGTATAGCTGATAGGGGTAGTGTTGAGATTATCACCATCGGTCCACGTAAAACAATCTATAAAGAAACTTATAAATTGTTAAAGCGGGAGAGAAATGGTGATGAAAAGTAAGATCTGAGTCTTGGACACGAACAGCGGTTTTTATCAACTGTGAAACCGTCGGTGATCCCGCTGGTAGATGGATCACTGATCGATGACTCTGATTCAATTGTCATCCCGAAAAATGAGGACAGGAAAATGAAACCTGACAGGTGGCTTCACACCTGTAAGGTTGAAAGATCTTGCTTTATCAGCCACCATTATCCAGCCTCCCAAAAAATGAGGGTGCTGTACCTGAAGATAGGCAGGGGCAGGAGACCCGTCCAAGGATAACGCACAGCGTCCAGTGGAGTGATAATTTTGATCCTGTTCTTGAAGCATACATGAGAAGAAGGGAACAGGTAGGTTCATCTTACAGAAGGTGGAGAGTTCTTTACATATGCTGGGAGATCAACTTTTTCAATCCCTCAAGATAACTTTCTTTCCCCAAGCTGGAGATTTGTCCCACACACACCGGAGCGATCACTGAGATTTTTCTGAAATCTTCCCGGCTGTGGATGTCGCTCAAATGGACCTCCATCGTTGGAATCCCCACCGCAGCAATGGCGTCCCGGATGGCGTAGGAGTAGTGAGTGAAAGCCCCCGGGTTAATAATGATGCCGTCTACCCTATCCATGGCCTTATGAATCTGATCAATGATGGCTCCTTCGTGATTGGACTGGAAATGCACCAGTTCGTGCCCTTCCGCCTCCGGTGTCGCCTTGAGCCAATCCATAATCTCATTCAATGTTTCTGACCCGTAGATTTCCAGTTCCCGCTTGCCCAGCAGATTCAGATTCGGTCCGTTAATGACTACTATTTTCATGTCAGTCTTGCCAACGACTCAACGATGAGTTCATCACCGACCTGACTGGATACAGCAGCATTCCCGAGACCATCCAGGACTACAAAGTTCAGCACGCCGTCTTTTACTTTCTTGTCTGAACGTATGTGATTAAGAATAGCGTCTTGGTCGAAAGCAGGCAGGGATGGGAGGGAGAGCTTAGCAATTGTGTCAGAGAGAAACTTTCGGTCAGAGGCTTGAAGCAGTCCCAACTGTTCAGAGATCCATGCTGCGCAGATCATCCCATGAGCAACTGCTTCGCCGTGACGGATGTTACCATAGCCAAGGTGTGCTTCCAGGGCGTGCCCAATAGTATGACCGAAATTGAGTATTTTCCTCAGGTCTCCTTCACGTTCATCCTTGGAAACTATCTCAGCCTTGATGGCACATGACCGGATGATGGCTGACTTAAAATTGAAGGCGTCCAGATTATCCAGTTCAGACGAAAGCCACCTCAGGAAGCTGCGATCGCGGATAGCGCCATACTTGATTACCTCAGCCAGCCCGGAGACTACTTCTTCTCGGGGCAATGATTCCAGAATCGCAGGGTCGATCAGAACCGCTTTGGGCTGATGGAAGGCTCCAACCAGATTCTTCCCTTCCGGCAAGTTGATGCCCGTCTTTCCGCCGATGGCTGAATCAACCATGGCGAGGAGTGTTGTGGGTATCTGAAAGTAATCAATACCACGCATGTAGGTAGCAGCCGCGAATCCGGCAAGATCACCTACTACACCCCCGCCAAAGGCGAGGATAACGCTCGACCTGTCGCAACCCATACGAATCATCTCCGAAATGACACGCCGGTATTCATCAAATTCTTTAGCCCGTTCGCCTTTGGGGATGATGATTTTGCGACCATCGATCCCTGCTGTTTTCAGTTGACTGCCGAGCAATTCCATAATGGAAGGCTGAGAAATAATGACCCACGACCTACTGGCACTCTGTTCTGCCAGAATCTCAGGAAGCTTTTGGAAAAGACCCTTCGCCACGTGAATGGGGTAGGACCTCTTTCCAAGTTTGACGGTTACTGTATTTATGGCTCCAGCTCCTTCAAGATGGCGTCGGCGCACGATTGTGGCGGCTGAGAGGCGTCGACAATAATATCAGCCGTCTGGCGGTAGAACTCCTTCCGCTCCTGCCAGTTGCTGGACAGACTCGATCTATTGCCCCCCGGATTGTTTAGCAAGGGGCGGCTACTCACTCCATCGAGCCGTACAGCCAGAACGTCTAGAGGCACGTCCATAAAAACAACCGTACCCGATTCCCTCATAAACATTCTGTTTTGTGCGCTGACAACGATACCTCCGCCGCAAGCCACCACTGCTCGTTTTGTCCGGGACATCTCAATCAGCAGATCTGATTCCATCTGTCTGAAGTGAGTTTCGCCGTCTTCAGAGAAAATGGCCGTGATAGGCTTGCCGGCGTTTTGCTCAATTTTACTATCCAAGTCGACAAACTTCGTTCCGAGGCGCTCAGCCACAATTTTGCCTACAGTGCTCTTCCCAGAGCCCATCATGCCAATGAGAAAGATGTTTCTTCTGTTCACTTCGCTCACGTTATTGGTGAGTGGTCAATCTACTCCCGCCAAAGCGGAACACGATTGATAAATAAGTGGTGAGCAGTTAGTGGTCATCGGGTTAGGTCAGTACTTTGCACTTGTCTCAATATGAGCTTTAAGCTGAACGACAGAGTCCCCTCCGAACTTCTCCAGGAGCGCATCTGCCAGGACAAAGCACAGCATACTCTCGGCGATGACGGACGCTGCCGGGACGGCGCAGGTGTCAGTTCTCTCCTTATGAGCGCCTTTTTCTTCTTTTGTATCCATGTCTACTGATGGCAAGGGTTTCATGAGCGTGGAGATGGGTTTCATAGCCATCCGGACGACGATGGGCTGAGCGTTGCTCATGCCCCCCTCCATCCCCCCGGCGTTGTTGGAATGGCGGATGTACTGTTCTCCGTTCCATCCGATCTCATCGTGGACTTCACTCCCCAAACGGCTTGCTCCATCAAACCCAGCCCCAATCTCCATCCCCTTTAATCCGTTGATACTCATCATAGCGGCGGCTATGCGGGTGTGGAGTTTCCGGTCCCAGTGAGTGTGGGAGCCGAGGCCGTAGGGAAGCCCGGAAGCAATCACTTCAAAGACTCCACCCACAGAATCACCCTTTGCCTTGGCTTCGTCAATGGCAGCCATCATATTCTGTTCTGTCTCCTTATGAAGGCAGCGGACGGATGATGCATCCGCAAGCGCGTTGAGTTCTTCTGGAGAGGTGCCTTCGGGGATAGGTGACAAATCTTTGATCTTGTGGATCTGGACAACGCGGCTGCCGATTTCGATGCCGGCTTCCTTCAGAAGCTTACGGCAGATGGAAGCGAGAGCGACCCGCATGGCTGTCTCCCGGGCGGAAGACCGTTCCAGTATGTTTCGGATATCACTAAAGCCAAACTTCTGAACACCTGCTAAGTCTGCGTGGCCGGGGCGGGGGAGAGTTACCTTTTTCACCTCCTCGTCCACCGGCTCCACGGACATCTTCGTTTTCCAGTTGTTCCAGTCCTTGTTGGCGAGGATTAGTCCAATGGGTGAACCGAGGGTCTTGCCATGCCGAACGCCGCAGTAGATCTCCGCCCGGTCTTCTTCGATCTTCATTCGTCCACCGCGGCCGTAACCTTTTTGTCGCCTTGCCAATTGTGCAGCGATATAGTCTTCTGCGATCTCCAGTCCGGAAGGTATACCTTCAAGTATGCCTAACAGCCCCTTGCCGTGGGACTCGCCAGCCGTGAGCCATCTCAGCTTCTGCATCATACCATTGATTCCTCCATGAGTTCTTGCTCCAGATAGGTACTGAGTTCGTCCACGTCAACCGTCTGTGAAAGGGGTTCTTTTATCCAGAGGTCAAGTGAGGCCAGCCCCTGAAAAATAAACATATCCAATCCGCTTACCGTGTGAGCTCCGACTTCTTTCCCGTACAAGAGAAACTTAGTTAGCAGTGGGGTGTACACAGTATCCACAAGGGTGTGGTCATTGTGAATAAAATGAGAAGGCAGGGGAGAAGTGTCACTGTGAGGAGTCATACCAAGGGGTGTGCAGTTCACGATCAAATCTATATCTTTTGATGTCTCAAGTTGTTCTATCGTTGATGAGTTAGTGCTCACAACAGGAGAAAGATGGGTGATCCATTTGGCTAGAGCATGAGCCTTTTCGAGAGTACGATTAGCAATCGTGATTGATGCCGGATTGCTGCGGGTGAGGGCATACACCACTGCCCGCGCCGCACCCCCGGCTCCCAGGATGAGACAATCCTTTCCCCGCACCGACACGCCGTTTGCTTTTATCGCTTTGGAGAAACCGAGCCAATCTGTGTTGTACCCTTTCAACCGTCCATCCAGCGTTGACACACAGTTCACAGTACTCATGGTTTGAGCGTGATCGTCGAGCTCATCCAGGAGTGGAACTATCGCATGTTTATGAGGGATGGTGACATTGATACCTTGGAGCTTACCATTTCTCAAGCTTGCCGGGATCTTAGATAGATCTTCCATGCTGACTTTAATCTTCAGGTACTCGGCATCGATACCATGTTCCCGGAAGATCCAGTTGTGGAGGGCAGGACTCAGGCTGTGCTCGATGGGATTTCCGATAACAGCGAACTTCATGTGATTACTTTCCTCAGCAGATCACTGAATTCGGGGCATGAGATATTGACGCATGTTGGGTCATCTAGTTCTATAGGTTCATGGGCAATGAGCCCAGCTATTGTGAAAGCCATGGCGATTCGGTGGTCGCTGTATGTGACAATTCTTGCTCCTTTCAGAGAGGTTGGTCCCTGGATAATGAAGCCATCATCTAATTCAGTAATATCAGCTCCCATCCTCAAGAGATTCGAGCATATTGCAGTGATCCTGTCCGATTCCTTCAACCGCAATTCGCTGGCGTTTCGTACTTCAGTTGTCCCTTCGGCTTGAGTAGCCAGAATCGCCAGGATAGGGATTTCATCTATGATCCCGGGTATATCGAGACGCGAGATGGATATGGACCTCAGCGGCCGGCTCCACACACGAAGGTCTCCTGCCGTCTCGCCTCCCTCATCATATTCCTCCAGCCACTCCACGCCGGCTCCCATCTTTTTCAGAGCGTGACAAAATCCCGTCCGGTTTGGATTCTTCAAGACTCTCTTAAGGATAATCTCGGAGTCTGGGACGAGAGCTGCACCGGCAGCAAAAAATGCAGCAGTCGATGGATCAGCCGGAACGGTGAGGTCGAACGATTGCAGCGGAGAGTTGAGAGGTGAAAGATCAATTCGATTACCATGGACAGAGATATCAGCGCCAAGATTCCTGAGCATGATCTCAGTATGGTCACGTGTTTTAATATGTTCCCTCACCGTTGTTTCCCCATCTGCGTTCAGTCCCGCTAGTAATACTGCCGATTTTACCTGAGCGCTCGCCACGGGAGGTGAATAATCTATACCTGTCAGGGAGTGAGCCTCGAGACTCATGGGAAGGTAGCCGTCTTCACTGTGAATGACTGCACCCATGGAGCTCAGCGGATCGATGATTCTGTTCATAGGACGTTTTGAGAGAGAACTGTCTCCCGTAAGAGTTGATTGAATCCTTTTTCCCGCAAGCAGTCCGGTCAACAGTCTGGCAGTGGTGCCGGAGTTGCCGCAATGAAGCGGAGATTTTGGAGTCCCGAGTGTACCTCCAATAACAACAACTTCATCATTCCTCTTTTCAGATTGTACTTCGCACTGTAGAAGACACTGACGCGTAGACTCTACGTCAGCGCCGGTAGACAAATTCTTGATGGTACACTTTCCATGAGAGAGAGCCGCCAGCAAAAGCGCCCGGTGGGAAATGGATTTATCTCCCGGGAAAGTTATTTCACCGGTCAGCTTCATTGTACAGGATGCCTCATGTGTAATCTGTGATGCGTTATTATACGGATGTTTGGTTATGGTTTGTATTAACTTTTTTAGGTTTACTATTCTTCCCTGTGGACCGTTCGTTCTCCTTTCCAATTGTTTTTCCCATCGCCTTGCAGACACCACGGGTAATTTTCATCAATTCTGAAAACTGGTCTGGTAGAAGGGCCTGAAGACCATCACACAATGCTTCCGCTGGGTTATCGTGGACGTCCACGATGAGACCGTCTGCTCCTGCACCAATTCCAGCCAGGGAATGGGGAATAACACTGTAGCGATGCCCACTTGAATGACTTGGATCTACGATAATTGGGAGGTGACTAACTTGTTTCAATGCCGGGATGATACTGATATCAAGTGTATTCCGGGCGTGGCTGGTGAATGTGCGGACCCCTCGTTCACAAATAACTACTTGGTGACACCCGTTGGATATCAGATACTCGGCGGACATAAGAGTTTCGTCTAAGGTAGCGCTCATCCCTCGCTTCATGAGGACAGGTTTCCCGACTTTACCCACTTCCTTAAGCAATGTGAAGTTCTGCATATTCCGGGTCCCGATCTGAAGCATGTCAGCATAGGTCCCCACTAGTTCAGCCATTCCCGCATCTAATACTTCCGTGACCACGGGAAGACCTGTCACTTCCCTTGCTTCAGCAAGGATTTCTAATCCCTTTTCGCCCAACCCCTGAAAAGAATAGGGGGAGGTTCGTGGTTTGTAAGCGCCGCCTCTCAGCACCTGAGCTCCCCGTTTAGCCACCGCTTCGGCAATCCGTAACGTTTGATCCCTGTTTTCGACGGCGCACGGTCCTGCGATCATGACCACATTGCCATCCCCAAATTTGACACCTTCCATATCGATAACTGTATTCTCCGGATGTACCTCGCGGCTGGCGAGTTTGTAGGGCTTTGTTACCGGGATCACTTGAAGCACACCGGGCAGTCCTTCAATATAGATTCGATCCTCAGCGTTCCTGTTTCCTGTGATGCCTATAGCTAAGTGTGTTCGTCCCGGGATGTCGTGTGGTTTATAGCCAAACTCCCTGATTCGTTCTTTCACACGGTTGATCTGATCGTTAGTGGCCGTTGCATTCATAATGACGAGCATCTCAGTTCCTCCTCAATATTTTCCCGCGAACGGTGTGGATGGCTGATTCCAGTTTCTCGATCATGGGAAGGGTATACGGGTTGAAATTCTGAAGATCTACGAACAATTCCCAGCTATCGTGGCAAGTTTGATCAATAACCCCTAAGAGATCACGAAATCCCAGTGTATCAATCTCGCTAGGTTTAATACCAGCCTCCTTGAGTAGGCGACCAATAAAGTGGGTAACACCCTGTGTGTTGGCAGCAACTTGATCGTGTTCCTCAGGTGACATCTCTAATACCTTTATTTTTTTGGATTCGAAATACTCTTTCCAGTAAAGAAATCTTTTGTGGTTGTCACGAGTAGCTTGCATCATCATTCGAAGTCCATCCGGCTTTGTGATTGAATCGGGTCCGAAGAGAGGATGCGTGGCGATGATTCCTATCTGGTCAGATAGAGCCTCCACCATCACAGTCACCGGGTAGACCTTCACGGAGCAGACATCCAGAACCGTAGTCTCCTTCCTTAGCTTAGGTGCAATTTCCAGAATGACATCTTTGAAATCACGGATGGGAACAGCGATAAAGATATCTTTTTCTTGAAGAACAGTGTTTAGGTTGACGTATTCGACACCAAATTGATGTTCTTGCGGTGTAGTATCATATGCTTTGACTTCAAAATCGTCTGAGAGTATTTTGCCAAGGATCTGTCCAAATCGACCAAACCCAATAATTCCAACATTACTCATGAGTTTCCCCCTCAAACTGTTTGATACCGATAAACAACGTCAGGTTGTTCTTGAGATCGTGTATGTCCTCCTGGGCAATTACAAGCCCGTAAAGGTCTGCACACGATTTGGGGGCAATGACTGCTGCTGTTTTAGGGAGTTTCCCCTCTTTAAGTCTTCTAGCAGCTTCAGCGGTGTCATCTTCCTCAACTAATGGACGCGTCCAAAAGTGTTCCGAGAGGTAATCCCGGCATTGTCGAAGAGCCTGCTGATGAGAATAAATCTCGGTAATGTCTCCTAAGTAAACTCCCCGCCGGACTAGAAGATTTTGGGAAATGGGGAGGTAGAACATTTCTACGATTTCACATCGATGATGAGCAAGGGCTTCCACGCTTTCGATGACCACACCTCCCTGGGCGTTTTCCATAGCAAAAATTCCGAAATCTACTTCTCCTTTCTCAGTTGCTTCCAATACCCGCTCAGAGGAGATCAAGTAGTTGAACCGGACCTCCTCTATACCATGATTTCGAGAAAATGCGAGAGCAGCTTCATGGCAGAAGCTCCCTTTTCCTCCTTGGATACCAATCGTTTTCATTTAATTCCTTTCAGATCTTTGACATATTCCATTATTGTTTTGATCGGATCGTTTGAATTATGAATTTTATCAATAATTGCGGTCCCGACCACAGCGCCGTCCGCTACTCGATTGATCGTTACCACATCCTTTCGGGTCTTGATTCCGAATCCGACAACGAAAGGAGTTACGCTGTACTCTCTTACCAGAGATAAGTATGCCTTCAGCGACGCCTCTTTCGAAAGCTTGTTTCCCGTGATGCCCAAAATGGCAACGCAATAGACAAGATCGCCGGCCATCCGGGAGATGGTGCGTATTCTATCGTTGGATGTGTTTGGGGCGATGAATAAAATGGGTGATATGTTGTTGGACTTGCACATTGACACGATATCATCCGCTTCTTCAGGTGGAAGGTCGGGGATGATGAGTCCATCCACTCCAACCTTTTGGCAGTCAGAAATGAATTCATCATAACCATACTTCAGAATGGGGTTGATATATCCCATGAGAGCGAGGGGAATTTGAGATGATTCTCGGAGGATCTGAACCTGTCCCAGGATCCACCGGAGGTTCACGCCATTTTGGAGGGCCACCTGGCTGGATTCTTGAATGACCGGACCGTCAGCCAGCGGGTCTGAGAAAGGTAAGCCCAGTTCAATCATGTCAGCTCCAGCTTTTTCCATTGCCAACACAAGGTCGGTTGTGAGCTTACGAGAGGGATATCCTGCTGTGATATAGGGGATTAGTTTCTCGCCAGGTTTCTCGAAAAGTTTTCGTATCCGGTTCATAGATCTCGTCCCAGAAATTCTGCAACCGTTTGAGCGTCCTTGTCACCCCGCCCTGACAGGCATACGACAACGTGGTCATCGGGAGCTATCCCATTGTCCGGGAATCGCAGAAAGCTCAAGGCATGAGCGGACTCCAATGCTGGCAGAATCCCCTCCTTTTCCGACAGCCATGTGAATGCAGAGACAGCTTCGTCATCAGTAACGGAGGCGTATTCAGTGCGTCCTATAGATTTTAGGTAACTGTGCTCAGGTCCCACACCGGGATAGTCGAGTCCGGCCGAAATAGAGTGGGGTAGGGTGATCTGACCATCCTCGGATTGGAGAACGAAACTTGCGGAGCCGTGAAGTACACCGAATGTTCCTTTGATGAGTGTAGCAGCGTGCTTAGATGAATCCAGGCCAAATCCGGCGGCTTCCACGCCAACCATCCTGACCCCATCGTTGAGGAAAGGGTACCACATCCCGATAGCTACTTCCTCCCCCAACACATGCGACCAGGACATCCGGAAGATGGTTGTCTCCCATAATCTCCACGAATTGGATTTTCGTTTCTTTTCCGATAATAGATTGGAAATCCCTTACAATCATGGGATATGGGTGAGGTCCGACCACTGATCCGATGAGGTAATATGTATTCTCCACGTTGGATACCCAGTCGCGGATGGTTTCGTTAATGGCATCTTTCAATGTTTTGCATCCCGATGAGACAGGATGAACTTCGGCTCCTAACAGTTCCATACGGAAGACATTGAGTTTTTGTCGCTGTATATCTTCTTCTCCCATGTAGATGACACATTCCATCCCGAATTGAGCAGCGACAGTGGCAGTGGCGACGCCATGCTGTCCTGCTCCAGTTTCAGCGATGATTCGTGTTTTTCCCATCCGCTGTGCCAGGAGGATCTGCCCGACGGCGTTATTGATTTTGTGTGCGCCTGTATGGTTCAAATCCTCGCGTTTCAGATACACGTTGAATCCCAATTCCTCCGAAATCCGGCGTGCAAAATAAAGGGGTGTTGGTCGACCGGAGTATTCCTTGAGCAACGAGTGAAGTTGTGATTGAAAAGTCACGTTTTCCTTGGCTTCAGTATAAACTTGCTCCAGCTCTTTAATGACAGAGATAAGTGTCTCTGGTACATACTTGCCGCCAAAGCGGTCGAAATGACCCCGGCTATCGGGAAGATCATAAGTTTTATGAATCTTACCCTTCATTATGCTCGAGATTGGGATAATGGAAATTCAAAAACATTCTGATATGTATTAGTTGTTTTCAAGACCTCAAACAGTGCTCGCAACTTCGCTTCGTCTTTTTTCCCGGGAGAAGTCTCCACACCGCTATTGACATCCACTGCGTCTGGCTTAGCAGCGGCTATACCGTCAAGAATGTTATCTGGGTTTAATCCTCCGGAAAGGATGAAGGGAGTTTCTGTTTTCCATTGTTTCACGAGGGACCAGTCGAATGTAGAGCCCGTTCCTCCCTCCAGATGAGGATCATACGTATCGAAGAGAAAAGCATGAACGTTAAAGTTCGCATAACTCTCGCTGGACTGATTGCCTCTAATCCTGATAGCTTTGATTACCGGGAGTGTTGCACGATTACAGAATTCAGGGGTTTCATAGCCGTGAAACTGGACAAAATCCAGTCCAATGAATTTTGAAATCTGATCTATAGTATCTTCTCCGGAATTGACAAAGACGCCCACTTTTCGAACATCTTCGGGCAGTTCCGCTGAGATTACTTTCGCCTGCTCCGGGGAGATGTAGCGGGGACTTTTTTCATAAAAGATGAACCCAAGAGCAGAAGCACCCATCTCTGTGGCAAGTAGACCATCGCCTAAGGATGTAATTCCACAAATTTTGACAGGGATCATGGTTGAAGACCTTTCAACAGATTACTCAACGATTCGCCGGGGGATGTGGATTTCATGAGGGTTGTCCCGACGAGCGCAGCATGGAAGCCAATGTCTGAGATGAACCGGAGATCGTCATTGCTCTGAATGCCGCTTTCAGCCACTTTCAGACAGCTAGGGTGTAGGAGAGAGAACAGTCCTTTGCACCGATTCAGATCGGTCTCCATGGTTGACAGGTCTCTGGAGTTAACGCCCATAATTTCAGGTTTCAGGTTTTTCACTCTGGATAGAGCCTCTTTGGAATAGACTTCTAATAGAACTGCCAATCCTAGTCTTCTCGCCACTCCATAGAGATTTGTTAGGGTGGCTGTGTCCACGGCATCAGCGATGAGAAGGATGGCATCCGCTCCAGCAACATAGGATTCATAGACTTGGTATTCCGATATGATAAAGTCCTTTCGAAGCAACGGTAGGGAAACTGTTGCTTTGATTCGCCTAAGGAACTCAAGATTTCCGCCAAAGTATTTCTTATCTGTGAGAATTGAAATAGCTGCGGCGCCATTCTCTTCGTATTGCTTTGCTATATCCACGGGTTTGGCAGCAGGCTGAATATCACCGACGGACGGCGATTTTATCTTTATCTCAGCTATAATTTGTAACCCCGGTTGGGTCAGAGCTTCACGGAAGTCCAGCAAAGGGAATGTCCGCTGTCTTTTTCTTAATTGGTTAAGTGAGAGGTGTTTTGATGCCTCTGCAACTTCGACTATCTTGTGTTGAATGATTTCTTGTAGAATGGACATTAGGCAGAAGCCAGTCTTTCTAATACGTTCAGTGCGGTTCCTGAGTCGATGGATTCTTCTGCGAGCTTAATCCCGGACTCAATGGAACTGACTTTTCCGCTCACTTGAATGCCTGCCGCCGCATTCAGCACAACAACATCGCGATAGGACCCCTTTTTCCCCTCCAGGATGTTCCTAATAATCTTGGCATTTTCTTCAGGCTCTCCTCCCCTTAATTGTTCCAGGGTGGCATTTTCTATCCCGTATTCCGATGGCGACAACTTTGTCGTTCTCACCTCACCCGTCGGGGTTAGATGAGTGATTTTCGTGGTTGATGTTGTTGTGATTTCGTCCATGCCGTCATCTCCATGAACCACGAGTGCTTCTTTGGCACCTAGTTTCTTGAGGACCTCGGCGATGATTTCTGTCAATTCTCCATTGAAGACCCCGATGAGTTGCCGCTTTACACCTGCCGGGTTGCACAAAGGTCCAAGAATGTTGAATACTGTCCGGACGGCCAACGATTTCCGGGGACCAATAGCATACTTCATGGCGGGATGAAGAGCCGGAGCAAAAAGAAACCCAATTCCAATTTCGTCTATGCATTCGGTCATTTTCTCCGTGGGCATTGTGATGTTCACCCCAAGTGAAGAGATCACGTCTGCAGATCCCGACTTCGACGTCATGGAACGATTCCCATGTTTGGCAACCTTAACCCCAGCGCCTGCCACGACGAAGGAGGCTGCTGTGGAAATGTTAAACGTCCCTTTTGCATCGCCGCCTGTTCCGCACATGTCAATGGCATCATTTGTGATGGGTACGAGAGTCATTTTTTCACGCATGGCTTGGGCAAAACCGGCGATCTCATCCGGCGTTTCACCCTTCGCCCTCAGGGCAATTAGAAAACCGGCAATCTGAGCATCAGTAAATTCACCCGACATGATTCGCATCATAACGTTTCTTGCTTCTATTTGTGAGAGATCTTTGTTGCTAAGCAGTATTTCCAGGATCGATTTCATATGATCAATTACTCCTCAAAGCTTGGATATCGGTAGAGTTTGAATTACTAACGACTTTTGATTATTGGTCATCTCGCCGGTGCGGGATTTTCCAACTTGGTTAGGAGGGGGTTCTACCCCTGAATGGTAGTGCTTCACGTCGATCGAAAGGAAGTTCTTAATGATTTGCATCCCATATTCGGTGGCAATCGACTCAGGATGAAACTGAACTCCAAAGATGGGATATTCTCTGTGTTCTAGCGCCATGATGAGTCCATTATCTGTTTTAGCTGTTGCTTTCAGACACGAGGGAAATATGGCATTGTCCACAATAAGTGAGTGGTAACGGGTAGCGGAGAATGTTTTGGGAATTTCATGAAAGATTGTCGACTGGTTGTGTGTGATCTGTGAAGTTTTTCCATGGATTATCTCCGGTGCCTGAATGATTTCTCCCCCGTAAGCTGCCGCCACGGCTTGATGACCCAAGCAAACCCCCAATACAGGAGTCTCCTTCCCAAACTCCTTCACGACGTCAATTGAGATACCGGCATCTTCCGGTCTCCCCGGTCCTGGTGAAATGACGATTTGCTCAGGGTTCATTTCTTGAATATTCTGCAGAGTTACAGCATCATTTCGGTAGACCTGAATATTCGAGTTACATTCACCCACATACTGAACAAGATTGTAGGTAAAAGAGTCGTAATTATCCAAGATGAGGATCATTGGTATCTCACAATAATTATAATCTTTGATTTGCTCCTCATTTGACAAGTCCGTCCTCTGCAAAATCGATGGCTCTCATGATAGCTTCAGCCTTATTCACTGTTTCCTGAAATTCCCGGGCAGGATCAGAGTCATAGACAATTCCGGCCCCCGACTGGAAGTAGACGGTTCCATCCTTCATTACAAGTGTACGAATGGCAATACAGGTGTTCATGCCACCGGTGAAATCGATGTATCCAACAGCTCCGGAATAGACGCCTCTTCGCGTCGGTTCCAGTTCATGAATGAGCTCCATGGCACGAATCTTGGGGGCTCCAGTGGTAGTACCGGCGGGGAATCCGCTCATGAGCGCATCAAGCACATCCCTGTTCCCGTTAAGTTTCCCTCGAACATCAGAAACGATGTGCATAACGTGGGAGTAATGTTCAACCTCCATAAACTCCTTCACTTGGACGGATCCAATCTCGGCTACTCGCCCCACATCGTTTCTTCCCAGGTCCAACAACATCAGGTGCTCCGCTAGCTCTTTTTCATCAGTAGAGAGTTCGCTCGCCAGCTTTTCGTCCTCCTCGTGATCCTTTCCCCTTGGTCGGGTGCCTGCGATCGGACGGATTTCTACCTCACCATTCTCTACTTTTACTAAAAGCTCCGGGGAGGCACCGATGATATCGAAATCTTTGAGTTTCAAATGAAACATGTAGGGAGAAGGATTGATGGTACGCAAGGCGCGATATATCGTAATGGGCTCTACCGATGTGTGACGGTGGAAGCGTTGACTCAATACAATCTGAAAGATATCCCCTGCAACAATGTAGTCTTTTGACTTTGATACATTTCTTTCGAAATCCTTAGTGCTCATGTTACAGTGGAGCTTGCTCTTTTCTCTCCGGTTCGGAGTTTGGTAGTCAATGTCCGTATGGAGTGCGAGGCCGAGTTGATCAATTTGTTGATGAGCATTGAGAAAGACACTTTCCAAATCCGTATCTGAATCTACGTGAACATTACTGAAAACGATGACTTGGTTCTTCAGGTGATCGAAAGCAACCAACTCTTCAAAGAGCAAGAAAAGCGCCTCAGGGAGTTGGAGATCGTCCTCAGTATGAGTGGGAATCTTCTCCAACCAGGTGACCGTCTCGTAACCGAGATAGCCCACGAATCCTCCGGAGAAAGAAGGCAGACCCTGAAGTTTAGGAGCTTCATATTGTTGCAAATTTTCTCTCAATATTTCGAGAAACGGTTTATGAATTTCAGAGGTTAGGTCATTTTCTGTGATTGTGGTCTTTCCGTTATTGTGTATCATTACTTTTCTCGGTTTGATACCGATAAAAGAGTAGCGGGAGTACTGAGTTCCCTTTTCGACAGATTCCAAAAGAAATGCGTAGTCCGAATGTTGTGATAGGCGCATAAAGGCGGAAATGGGGGTTAATAGGTCGGCAAGAACCATCTGGTAAACCGGAACGGTTCTGTATGTTTTAGATAGTTTCGAAAACTGATCAAATTCCATTTTCTGCATTACTTATCCTCAGATCTGTAGAGATACAAAAAACCCCGCTTTCAGGCGGGGTTGAAATCTCAGCAGATATAGCGGTATCGCTTAAGGTTGCCGGATTAACCCCTCCGTGGCGAAATACCAGAAATAGCTGAAAAATCGGTTATCTGTCTGTTTCATGTTGCGGCGATATTAAATCATTTGATGCGTCAGTGCAAGACTTTTGTCGTTACTGTATCACTTTTCCTCGTCCAGCTTCCTACTCTGGTGCTTCTGAGACCGTCTCGTTGCCCTAATGATCTCAGAGAATATTCGTACGATCTCCTCTCTCTCAATCGTCCCCTCCGTCAGGTGGACAACCCGGTCCAGGATTTCTTTCTCCCGTTGATCATCTTTTGGGGGCAGACCGAGTTCAGATTTTATCTCTACAATCTCTTTTCCTATTTCCGTTCGCTTGATAAGAAATTCGAGGAGCTGATTGTCGATTTCATCAATCTGTATTCTAAAATTGTTTAGTTTCTCTTCAGTAGTCGAGTTCATAAGATATAATTATTATCTAAATCTTAGAAACCAGCGGTGGATCCTTCCCCACAATCCTGTCGTGACCGTGAGGTACAAGAGACCGGCGATAGTATTCAAATGTTTTGCCTGTTCCGTGCCAGTTCTCAAACCTGGCCAATATGCGGATGTCACCAGTGAATCGCTTGGAAATTCCCTCCTTTACATGTCCTGTCACGTTAGTGAAGCTCTTCTTCTTCGCCCAGCTCAGATAGACTCTCTTGAGCGTTTTGGCATATCCGTTACCTTTGTACTTCGCCATAACAACGAATGCATATGTGTAGAGAGTGTTCTTCTCGCCGATGTTCTCATCGCATTGGAAAGAAGGGTCATTGGAGAAGTACTCCAGCGGAACACCGATGATAAAGCCGATTATCTCGCTATGGTATCGAGCGATAAAGGGCAGAGTTTGAGGATAGTTGAAGTACTTACGGATGCCGGATTTGGTGAACCGGACTGACTCATGGAATTCTTCTTCCAAATGCTTCGATATGAGAATAAGCTGGGGGATGTCTTCTTCGCCCACGTGCTCCATCAGTTCGATCTGGAAATTGAGGGAAGAAGATGCAATAACCCGGGATCGCGATGTCTCTGCGATCTCCAGTGTCATCTGTTCCGGCTCTTTATGCTGAGGCAAACTCTCCTACCTCGCTCATTCTCATTTCCCGGGGGACTAGCGCTTCATAGACTCCGTCCAGGAATTCCAGCAGAGCCCAGGAAGCCCTTTCTGCTGATGCGATGGAATTCTCTTGGGAAGCTCTAGTGGTACACGATTTCAAAAGGATGTCCAGCTCGGCCTTGCGGTGGTACATGTCCGCCTCTTCATGAACAGTGAAAAAGGAGACACTCTGCTTATCATCTATGTCGAAGAACTTCTTCAAACCTTCCCGCTTCGTCCGGGATACCTCCGGGATTTGGGATTCATAAGCGTAGAGGGCTGCTACACCTGTACGGTAGTCCCGGTCATGAGTAATCTTTTTTAGAGTATCCACAGTAGCTTTGGTATTCTTCAGCAGTTCGGCTTTCTGCACAGATTCACGGTCAGCGCCAACACTTTCTGCAAACCTCAGCCATAGTTCAGGATGATTCTCGTCTCCCTTTTCTTCTTCAATGAGGTTGTCCAGCAGGATCTGCCTTGTGGGAATATCATCACACCGGGAATGGACAGCACTGACATATGCCGGGAATGCCTTTACATGGGCGTAGTACTGGTGTGCATAATCGGCGAGCATTTCTTTAGTTAGTTTGCCATTGTTCCACATTTGATAAAACGGGTGCGACAGCATAGAATTTCGATCAATAGCTGCGTTCAAACGCTTGATAAATTCTGTTTCAGTCAATGGCGTATCGTTTGTTCTTGTGTTCATTTCTGTCCCCTTTGTATGATTGTCCTGCCGCAAAGAGCCAAAGATACCTGCTATACACTTACCTTAGAATAGTCATGGAGTGATGTATCAGGCAATTCCTTTCTTCTGTTTTTCCGCCATTTCATCGCTGTGGTTTCAATTGGATGACACAATACTTGACTGTAATTTTCTTAACTTAAATGAACTTCCTCGAGACACTAAACCGGACTATTGACAGCCACAATTCCCATCTCTGTGTCGGTCTCGATATAGATCCTGACCGCATTGATTCCAAAGCGGAATTGAATGTAAGTGATCTGTCAGATTATTCCCGAAAAGTGATTGATGCTACAAGGGAGTACGCCTCTGCTTACAAGCCGAATATGGCTTTTTTCGAACGGTGGGGCAGTGCCGGAATAGAGTGGCTGGAAGAGACGGTGGAGTATATTAGCAGCGAGTATTTTCTAATCTGTGACGGGAAACGGGGGGATATCGGCAATAGTGCTAAACAATACGCTAAGTCGATTTTTGGGCACTTTGGCTTTGACGCCTTAACTGTGTCTCCCTACATGGGTTCAGATGCAATTGTTCCTTTCCTGAAAGATCCGGAAAAAGGAGCTTTTGTCCTCTGCCTGACATCTAATGACAGTGCATCAGAGTTACAATTAAAGGAAGTTGAGGAAGTACCGCTCTATGAGTCCGTCATAGAAATGTGTCAACGGCTCAAAAAAAACAAAAACTGCGGTTTAGTGGTAGGTGCCACTCAAGAGAGTAAACTGACGACGATTCGTCAAAAGGCAGGCGACATGCCGATTCTCATTCCCGGCGTGGGAGTACAAGGCGGGGATCTGGTAACCAGCGTCCGGGTGGGGAACTCCGGCGGAATCGCCCTTATCAATGTTTCCCGCTCAATCCTTTATGAAGGGGGCCAGAGTTCAGAGGCGATTGCAACTGCCGCGAGAGAATATAGAGACCGAATCAACGATGTTCTGGAGGGGTGACTGTGGATAACTTGCTTGACCTGATGAAATCCTCGGGAGCCGTTCTGGATGGGCACTTCCTCCTTACTTCCGGGCGTCACAGTGATGTCTATCTGGAGAAATTCCGTCTGTTGGAAAAGCCGGAAGTTGTAATGGAACTGAGCCGAGGGATGTCCACTGCTTTTCCGGACTTAGAAGTTGATGTGGTACTGGGAGCAGCAATCGGTGGTATACTCTTAAGTCACGCTGCAGCAGCTGAGTTGGGTACATCAGGCATCTTTGCTGAGAGAGTTAATGGGAACCTTACTCTCCGCAGGGGATTTGAACTCAGTAAAAGTGATAGTGTGCTGATAGTGGAAGACATTGTATCCACGGGGGGGTCAGTCCGGGAACTAATTGAGCTGGTTGAGGAGCATGAGGCAAAAGTGGCAGGTGTTGTCTGCATCGTAGACCGGACTGAGGATGGTGTGGATTTCGGCTGTCCCACCGAGGCGCTGTTGCGATATCCTGCTGTAAGCTGGGAAGCGGAAGAGTGTCCGCTGTGTGAAAAAGGAATTCCAATAACAACAAAAGGGAGGACAGGTAAACGATGAGATGGTTGACAAGTATAGTGATAGGATTAAGTTTGGTTCTTTCCGTGATTAGTTACGGCAAGTCCAGCGACAGCAAGGATGCGGAAGAAGCACCTGAAGAGTACGCCATAATTACAACAGATTTTGGTGAAATGACAATCGAGTTCTACCCGGACGCCGCTCCGAAGCACGTGGAGAGCTTCAAAACATTAGCGCAGGAGGGTTACTTCGACAGCACCACATTCCACCGGGTGATGCCGGAATTCGTGATTCAGGGTGGGGATCCAAACAGTAAAGATGGTGATCGGCTTAACGACGGTCAGGGAGGTCACGCCGGAAAATTCTATGGTGTATGGGATTTCAGTAAAGCACAGCTATTTCAGGAAGCAGTAGCAAATCCTGAGAGTTGGCTTCTTCCTGGTGAATTCAACGATATTTCTCACGAACGTGGGATAGTCTCCATGGCTCGCTCTCGTGATCCCCACAGCGCCGGCAGTCAATTCTTCATATGTGTTGATGATGCAACAAAGCTTGATAAGATGTACACAGTATTTGGGAAAGTCATCAAAGGAATGGAGGTAGCTGATCAGATCGTGGCAGCAGAGACTCCTCGTAAACAGGATCCCAATTATAGTCAACCTGATGGTGATAACCCTTTGGAGCCAATCGGGATGCAGGTGAGAATTGCTACAGACTCTGAGCTTGGACTGGAGTAGTCGGGTAGTGGCAAAAGAGAGCCGTATAGGACTGGCTCTGGCGGGAGGGGGTGCCCGCGGTGCAGCACATATTGGTGTACTTAAAGTTCTGAAAGAGAATAATATCCCGATCCATAAAATTGCCGGTTCATCAGCAGGTGCTATCATTGGCGCTATGTATGCTGCCACCAGCGATATAGAGTGGATTGAGGAGAGGTATCGGGAGTTAATCGTCAGCAGGAAATTCAGAATGCTGGGAGTGCGTCGGATAAGGGAAACAGAAGAGCGAAAATCTACTTCATTCTTCAATCAGGTTGGTCAGTTCATAAGAGGTAAATTTGTACTATCTCTTGCACAGAACCGGAGAGGCCTTGTTTCAGACGAGAAGTTGCGAGCTTGTATAGATTTTCTCCTACCTGTGAAAACATTTGAAGAACTGGAAGTCCCTTTGACAGTTTTATCTACGGATTTGAACAGTGGTCAGGAAGTTTTCTACAATTCTGGTGATCTGGTGAAGGCTGTTACGTACAGTTCATTGATTCCGGGATTTTTGATACCTGCCAATAATAGTGACCGTCTGATAGTTGATGGAGCTATCACTGTGCCGCTTCCTATAAATCCCTTGCTAAATTGTGGTCTCGACTTTACAATTGCCGTCGATATCTCAAGACGTAAGATGGTGCCGTTACAAGACTACAACGTAATTGACCTGCTGGCTCGTACAGAACATGTGGCAAGTGTAAAACTGGTAGATGAACTCACACAGAAGGCCGATGTTGTTATCAGACCGAAAGTAGGAGATGCCCATTGGTCAGAATTTGAGCGAACGGATGAGCTGATAGCGTCTGGCCAAGAAGCGGCTGAATCCGCGCTGCCGGCAATAAGAGATGGAATCAAGAGAAAGAAAAAAGCATCATATAAAGTGAGACAGTGGCTGAAGGAAAAACTATGAATCAAAGTCGATGTTTACGCTGGGGGATAATCTTCTACCTGGCCGTTTTTCTTCCGCTGTCAGCTTCGTACGGGCAATTCCGGAATCCCGTAAAAGTGGAAATGAGGTTGTCGGAAGATAGTGTAACAGCTGGCGATCAATTGGTCCTAATTACTACGGTTACGATGGATGAAGGGTGGCATATCTATGCTGTAAATGAGAAAATGGAGGGACCCATCTCTACTGAAGTCACTATGACAGGTCCAGACATTGTGAGTTCTGTAGGAATGACTATAGAACCTGAACCTATCAATAAGTTCGATGGCGGCTTTCAGGCAGAGATGTATTTCCATGAAGGTGTGGTCGTTCTTAAGACCCCTGTGGAACTTTCCGCACAGGTGCTTCCTGGAATGCAGGAGATAGAAGCTGCAATCCGTTACCAGGCGTGCGATGATAGAGTTTGCCTCCCTCCGACTACAGTGTCAAATAAGTTGGTAATGAATGTTGTTGCAGCAGATATTCAAAAAGGCGAGATATACGAAGGAAGTCTGTCAACATCTGGTACAATTCAGTCGGGACTTGCTGCGGGCACGAGTAGTGGAGAAATCGAAGAATTAGGAGAAAACCGGGGATTACTTATCACGTTCCTGCTGGTTTTTGTGGGCGGTTTGGCGCTAAACCTGACTCCTTGTGTTTACCCACTCATCCCCATCACTGTCAGCTACCTTGGAGGACAAGCTACCGGAAGAATTAATAGGTCGCTGCTGCTTGCTGCTTTCTATGTTCTCGGTATGGCTCTGACCTATTCAATCCTGGGAACTATTGCTGCGTTGACTGGCTCAATGCTTGGGAGCGCTCTCCAGGAACCGGCAGTCTTGATCTTTATAGCGCTGGTTCTCATCGGTCTCTCACTCAGTATGTTTGGGTTATATGAAATCAAGGTACCGCAATCTTTGGCTCAGATTGGTGGTAAGTCCCGCCAGGGTGTTTTCGGTTCACTTTTTATGGGTCTGACCGTTGGGATTATTGCTGCCCCGTGTATTGGACCTTTTGTATTGAGCCTGTTAATCTACGTTGGAGAGAAAGGGAATCCGTTCTTGGGTTTTTGGCTTTTCTTCACACTGGCTATGGGTCTCGGTCTACCATTTCTGATTCTGGGTACTTTCTCCGGAATGGTTTCGAATCTCCCTAAATCGGGCGTTTGGATGGTCTGGATAAGAAAACTCTTCGGGATCATCTTGCTCGGAATGGCTCTTTATTTTGTTCAGACGCTCCTAACTCCCATGATTTACACAATTCTGCTTGTATTCCTGCTGATTGAGAGCGGTATCTATCTTGGGTGGCTGGAGAAATCTACTGGTGGTAAGGTTCTTAAGAGTGTCAGGTTTGGCGTTGGGCAGGTACTGATAATCGCTGGCGTCTGGATGGCAGTGCAGTCTACTTCTGATCTTATGGCAACTGAATTAAATAAGTCGGAGATGGCTTGGCAGACATTCGACTACGCTTTGTTGGAAAAGGCGAAAACCAGAGGAGAACCAGTAGTCCTCGATTTCTACGCTGACTGGTGTGTGCCCTGTAAAGAACTGGATCGCAAAACCTATTCAGATCCCAGTGTAATAGAGTATTCTGAACGATTTGTCAGACTGAAAGTAGATTTGACGAAAGACGAGAGTGAGTTTGTTCAAGGGGTTAAAGAGAAGTTCAAAATCATTGGAGTTCCAACAATAGTTTTTATCAACAAGATTGGAAACGAAGTAGATCGATTGAGGACTGTGGGGTTCATTGGTCCGGAGGAATTTTTGGAGAAGATGAAACAGGTTGGCTAAGGGATTCTTAATTCACAGATCAATAACTGATGGGAAGTATCGAGAAAACTGACGTAACATAGGAGATAGTATTAACATGCTTGACGTAAGAAAACTTGTGATAATGGTGATTGTCTTATTAGTGGCAGTCATAGGGGGTTTTACTCTGTTCGAAGGGAATAACGGTTTTACTGATCCTGTGGCGATGACACCCGGAAATGAAACACCCGGCTCCTCAGTTCCGATGGATAAACCGCGGAGTTCAGAGAAAACTACCAGCCGGGAGGCTCCCATGTTTACTTTGCCCAATCTGATTGGTGATCAGGTATCACTGGCAGACTTTGCAGGAAAGATCGTATTCGTTAATTTTTGGGCTACGTGGTGTGGTCCGTGTAAAGCCGAAATTACCGGCTTTGTCCAATTACAGGAAAAGTATAGGGATGATCTGGTGATTATTGGTATTTCCGTTGACCGGAGACAGACGAAAGACCGAGTGGTGCCCTTTGCTGAGGATTACGCCATTAACTATCCTGTACTCTACAGTGACGGAAAAATCGAACAACAGTATGGAGGTATCAGCGGTATTCCCACAACTTTTATACTTGACCGGCAACTTAATGTAGTCCAACAGATAGTAGGTTACAGGTCTGAAACAGTCTTTGAGCAGGTACTCAAATCCCTTCTTTAGTTGAGCTTTTTCCCCACTAAATGAAAAAAGCTATACTCATCTTTGTACTTATAGTTTCATTATTTTCCTCAATCCATCTATATGCAGAAGACGATTACTGGCAGCAATGGGTGCATTACCGAATGGATGTTTCTCTCGATACGGCTGCCCACACACTGAGCGGTACATCACAAATCACGTATGTTAATCAGTCGCCGGATACACTCCACAGAATCTTTATGCATCTCTACCCAAATGCCTTCCAGGTGGGATCTGTCAAGTATCGTGAATTTCAGCGAAGTCATTATGACGGCGGGATATCTGAAGAAAACCCAAGCTATATCAGAATCGACCGCTTTGAAATTCATAATGGTGCAAAGTCTGTTCCGGTAGAGGTGAAAATCGAAGATACTATTCTGGAAGCAGAACTGCTGTCTTCACTCGTACCCGGAGATACACTGACCTTCGAACTCGACTGGGTGCATCAGGTGCGGGAGCACATTAGCCGGGCAGGCTACAAAGATGATCAGTACGATTTCGCTCAGTGGTATCCGAAGATGGTCGTATATGACCAGGAAGGGTGGCAGAATATCCCATTCCATGCCATCGGAGAATTCTATGGCGAGTTCGGAACATATGATGTCTCTATTGATGTCCCCGGAGGCTACATAGTAGGAGCCACGGGTGTAGTGACCGAGGGTGATCCCGGCTGGTCTTCGGTGGCCGTAGATACATCCGTGGAACTTGCAAAGTGGCTCGATTCCCGGGAAGAGAGTCCGTCCGATTCTACGAAAAGACGCTCCGTAACTTTTCATGCTGAGCAAGTTCACGACTTTGCCTGGATTGCCTCCCCCAATTTCCTCTACGAGTCAGGTGTATGGAACGGCATTGATATCCACGTGCTTTACGATTCCGAAAGGGGTCGAGATTGGACTAAGGAAGTAGTGAAGCGGGGAGTGAGAGTACTGGAGTGGCTTTCCATGAAATTCGGAGAGTATCCGTATCCGCAGGTTACCATCACTCATGCTAAGTTAGGTGGAGGGATGGAATATCCCATGCTGGTGATGGACGGCAGTGCATCAGAGGGGCTTATAGCGCATGAGGTAGGCCACATATGGTTTTATGGAATCCTAGGTAATAATGAGCCGGAAGAGGCGTGGCTGGACGAAGGATTTACTACATTCCAGACCGGCTGGTATATGATGAACCAATATCCTCCTGACGGAAGGGGAGGATCGGGTAATGATCTGTTTGGGAAGCTGATGTTTCTGCAGAAACTTTTCACCAGCAATTCATTGCTGGAAAGTTCTCAGTGGAATGTGGCTAAATTCGTTACCAGTGGTTATAATACACCCATAGCCGGTCCGGCCAGGAAATCTCCCGGTTACCCGGTATACCGACAGAATGCCTACAGCAAGCCGGCCATTATGCTGTACAACCTGAAAGGGTATTTGGGTGAAGAGAGATTTCTGAGCGCCATGCAGTCTTATTACGATCAGTGGAAATTGAACCATCCCAATGAGGAGCGTTTTCGTTCCTCTATGGAGAAGGCAACTGGCGAGGATCTCGACTGGTTTTTTGATCCGTGGCTCCATGAAGCCGGATATGCTGATTATGCTCTGAGCGGCTGGACAAGCAAACGCCTCTCCAGCGGTAAATACGAAGTGACTGCTTCCATCCGCAATAGGGGAACAATGGAATATCCACTGGATGTGGAGGTCGAACTGGCGAACGGAGAGACTTTCCGGCCTGAGAGGTGGACGAACTTCAAAAACCGCTGGAAAGATGACTATACTTTTACCGTTCCCGACAGGCCCAAGAGTATTACACTTGATCCTGACGACTGGATTCTGGATGTTGACCGGCGGAATAATTCTTCCGGCTTAACACCTCACCGGTTCACTCTGCAGATGAATCCCACCCCAGGAAGTCCGCGGGACGCCTATATGGTCACAGTATTTCCGTGGCTTGTCTGGTACCATCCACTGGATGGCTGGAAACCGGGTTTGAGCATGGGTCGCTCGTATGGCTTCTGGACATCGCAAGTAATGAGCATTAGCTACGGTGTAAAGTCTCAGAGAGCCTTTTGGTCTTTCGGATCTAACCGCGATCTACGCAACATCCTGCCGGGACTGAAACTGAATTGGCATCTGTCTGAACTGGAAGGTGTCAGGAGTGCAGGTGTTCAAACTGACTACTCGTGGAGTCGGTGGTATGGCTATCCTCCAAGATTCAATTTTTCTGGTGGGTATCGGGTAACAAAAGCTGACAATTCAGGCTACACTGATCTCTATGAAGCTGGAACAGTTGGGTTGCTATTCGGAAGATTTGAAGTATCAGCGAACGTAGGCGACTTCGGTGGTGAATTTACTATTGATCTCTCTTCGTCAGGTGGAAGTGAAAGTGAATGGGATTTTTCCCGGCTGGTCGTAGGGAGTAAACTCCGCAGAACATGGGAGAAGTTTGGATTGGCTGTACGATTCCTGGCGGGGGGCACTTCAGTCGGAGAGAACGGCCTGCCCGGTCAGGAGAAATTTACCATCCAGTCTGGTGGAGCCGGTGACTACTTCCAATGGTCTCACTTAAGGCACAGGGATATTCTCTCGGGCTTGAGGGACAATATACACCTCTATGGTGATGCCAACCTCCGGGGATATTACGCTCACGGATATGAAGGTGCCGAATCGGTCGTTACCGGTACTCTGGAGGCGAGCTATAAGCTGTTCTCATTTATGAGACTAAGGACTTTTTTTGATGGTGGATGGCTCTGGAGTGATGCGGATGAGTTCAGTGGAGACTTGCTGATGGATGCAGGTATTGGCTTAAGTCTCGGACCAGACTTCAATTACATGGGTTCGCGAATGGGGCTCCGGATTGATTTCCCCTTTTGGGTGAGTGAACCACTTGCAGAAAATGAATCATTTGACCCGACACGGTGGGTTATTGGGTTCCAGCGAGGGCTTTAGAGTGTTGTAATAAGTATGATGACGTAAAGGGTGCTGATGATAGAAAAAGGAGATTCGTTTAAATCGACAGACAAGTAGCAGCGTTGGAGAGCGTAAAGTATTTAGCTGCAAACAGCGAAAAAGTGATTGAAAGGATATTGGAGGAAGTTCGGGGAGATTAACTAAATTGAAAAAGGATAAAGACATTTCACCAGAAACAAGAATTGCCATATTCAAAGGGATTGAAGTGCGCAAAACTATTTACGAAAATGAGTGGTGTTTTTCTGTTGTGGATATCATAGAAGTACTAACGGACAGCACAAAACCAAGGGACTATTGGTATCGTCTGAAAAAGAGAGAGAAAGAAGGGTCAGGGGTTGAACTGTCGACATTTTGTCGACGTTTGAAATTGAAAGCTAAAGATGGGAAAATGAGAGAAACTGAAATTGTAAATACTGAAAATGCTTTTCGCATCATACAATCCATCCCATCCCCAAAGGCGGAACCTTTCAAACGCTGGCTGGCGAGAGTGGGTTATGAACGGATTCAGGAGATTGAAGATCCTGAACTGGCAACGAAACGCACCCGAGCACTTTACAAAGCAAAAGGGTATTCCGATGACTGGATAGAAAAACGAATGCGCGGGATTGCAATCCGCCAGGAATTAACGGACGAATGGGATAAAAGAGGCGTAAAAGAGCAGAAAGAATATTCCATTCTCACAGCTGAAATATCTAAAGCCGCTTTTGGAATTACACCTTCTGAATACAAGAAATTCAAGGGATTAGAGCGGGAAAACTTGCGAGATCATTTTAACGATTTGGAGCTGATTTTTTCCATGTTAGGCGAAGCTGCTACGTCAGAAATAACACGAACCCGTGATTCACAAGGATTTGATGAAAGTAAAGATTCTGCACAGCGAGGCGGCAAAATATCAGG
>CAZHRR010000013.1:3352-26970 GCA_964534955.1 uncultured bacterium | reverse complement strand
AAAAGGAAACAAATAAAATGACTAAAGAGAAACGAGAAGGCGGCATAGGAGATGCGTGGCATGGTTTATTGGAAATTGGATATGAATATCAGTTGATGAAATTAGTGCAGCGCAATGTGGAAATTGGTAAACCCATGAAAGGTTGCTTTGTTCTTCCTGCGAGCGACTAAAGCCGCACGCTTAATCAAAAAAACCCCCATAAATGGGGCTGTTTTTCGCCAGAGCGCTTCAGCGTTCTTTTTTCGATTTAGCGTGCTCGTTTACGGGCTCGCTGTAGTCTGTTCTACCCCACCTTCCTCCGGTCAATCTTCATCTTCTGATCGAACCCTTAATTGCTCCACTGAAAGATTCAATCCGTTGGTAGCTGTTTGCCTGTTTCTTGTTTCACAATTGTTTACCATCTACATTTAGGCGACGTTACAGGAGATAAAAATGAGACAGATTATCATCTACCCTGGAGAAGACGGTTTTTGGGTAGCAGAGTGTCCCTCACTACCTGGCTGTATTAGCCAGGGCGAGAGTAAGAAAGAAGCCATCGAAAATATTCGTGAAGCTATCCAGGGATATATCGAATCACTTGAGGAGGACGGGCTACCGATCCCTGAAGAAAAATTTGAAACTCTTGCTGTGGTCGTATGAGCAAGTTGCCTGTCATTTCAGGGTGTGAGTGTCTTAGAGCTCTTGAGAAGACGGATTTTTATTTAAAAAGACAGAAAGGAAGCCACATGATTTTACGCCGAGATGATCCCTTTACACAGGTTGTAGTACCTGCCCACAAAGTGTTGGATCGTGGGACATTAAGAGGAATAATACGGTAGGCTGGATTAAATGTAGATGAGTTTAAGAGGTTGCTTTAGGGATTCGTAAAAACTTGTCATAAGAAGACAGCATTTTTTAATACACTATCTGTTTGTCTCAATCTTCATTTTCGGATCCAGCGCATCCCGCAATCCGTCGCCAAGCAGATTGAAGCCTAACACAGTTAAGGCGATGGCGATACCGGGGTAGAGGCTCATCCATGGCGCCACCCTCAGAAAATCTTTCCCGTAGTTGATCATGGCTCCCCATGAAGGAGTGGGAGGCTGGGCGCCGAGCCCAAGGAAAGAGAGACTGGCTTCAGCCATAATAGCGCCGGCGATTCCCATGGTGTATGCGACAATAATAGGCGCCAGACAGTTAGGCAGGATGTGCCGCACTAGAATTCGCAGATCACTGAGCCCCAGCACCTTTGCCGCCTGAACATATTCGTACTCCTTCACGCTCAGTACTTGTCCCCGCACAACGCGTGCCATGGAAGGCCAGCTTACGAAACCGATAGCGAAGAAAACCACTGTAAGACTTGGCTCAAAAGCCGCCGTGATGCCGATGAGGAAGAGGAGAGCCGGGAAGCCGAACATTATGTCTGTCAGCCGCATGATGATTGTATCTGCCCACCGGCCGTAGTATCCGGCTAAGAGTCCCAGCATCGTCCCGATGAGAAGTGATAGTGTGCTGGCGATGAAGCCCACCTCCACAGAGATGCGGGCTCCGTGTATAATCCGTGACAGGATGTCCCGGCCGAAATTATCCGTGCCCAGCCAGAAGCGGGGCCTCTGGTGCCATTCATTCTCAGATGTTCCTTTAAGTTTGCTGCGGTGAATTGTTGAAGTCCTCCCAAGCAAATCTGTGTAATGGAGAGAGTCGTCTTCCATCGAGAATGATTCCACAGGCACAGTAGGACTC
This sequence comes from uncultured bacterium, assembly GCA_964534955.1. Taxonomy (GTDB): domain Bacteria; phylum Fidelibacterota; class Marinisomatia; order Marinisomatales; family UBA2128; genus UBA2128. The sequence continues at coordinate 25,248 of CAZHRR010000013.1, read as the reverse complement.
ATCATCAATTCACCTTTCTTCAAGATGATTACATTTCCCTCAAAACCGGCCGGCTTCCGTTGATATTCGAGGATCTGAGAATTGGGGTTCACGGGTGCCAGCCAGGGGCCGAACAGGGCAATAATCAGAATTATCAACACCAGCGCCAAACCGAACATGGCGGCCCGGTTTTTCTTCATCCGCCGCCATGCGTCCAGCCACAGACCTCGATCATGATCAGCCATTGCTGCGCTCCAATCGTACCTTCGGGTCTACAACACCGTACAGCAGATCAACAATCAGGTTAGCCAGGATAAACATCATAGCGGTGAAAAGTACTGTCCCTTGGATCACGGGGAAATCACGCTTCATTATGGCATCTAAAGCAAACCGTCCAATACCTGGCCAGCCGAAGATAGATTCCGTCAGTACAGCTCCCGAAAGGTAACTCCCGAAGTCCACTCCGATAATAGTGATAACCGGAATCAGTGTGTTGGGGAAAGCGTGTTTAAGCACCACTTTCCACTCCGGCAGACCTTTTGCCCGTGCCGTGCGGATGTAGTCTTGTTGAAGTACGTCCAGCATGGTGGCCCGGGTGATACGAGCCAGGAAAGCGGCAGAGCGTGTGCCGAGAGTTATTGCCGGCAGGATGAGATATTCAATGCCGCCGTAGCCGGTGGGCGGCAGCCATTTGAGGTTCACACCTATAATAAGGATAAGAAGCAATCCCACCCAGAAGACCGGTGCTGAGATACCGGTGAGAGCCAAGAGCATGGTGCCGCGGTCAAGGAGAGAATTAGGCTTCAGTGAAGAGATAATGCCCACTGCCAGTCCCACTACAATTGATACAGACATGGCGGAAGCGGCAAGAAGCAATGTAAAGGGAAACTTCGCCACCAAGTCGGTCGCGACGGGTCGCATGGTGATGAAGGAATTCCCGAGATCACCCTGCATAAGACCCCCCACGTAGTTTCCGAACTGCTTCCAAAGTGGGTCATCCAAGTGGAGGTTTTCGCGCAGTTTCTGAATGGTTGCTTCGTCGTATCTCTCACCTACCATGGAGAGGACGGGATCACCAGGTACCACATACATGAGGATAAAGGTAAAAATAATCACCCCCAAAATGACGGGGATTGTCTGGAGAATTCTTCTAATGAGATAAGTTGCCATTTCAGTAACTGATAGGAGTTTGCAGCCACATCTTAAAATTTGGTTGATTCATTCTAATTTTTCCTTAGTTATTGTTGTGTATCTTTGGGCATTGAACATCAGCTTTGGTTCAAAACCGGATATCCATGGTTGCGTAACCACTTGGCTTATTGAATGCCACAGGAAGACCCACGGAGCGTCGTCAAATATCAAGCTGTCCACTTCAGACAGCAGCCGGTGGCGCTCAGGCGAGTCCGCAATTGACTGAATTTCTTCGATGCGATTGTCCACTTCAGGATTGGAATAGCGATTACGTTTTACCATAGACTCAGATGAGTGAAACAGGGGAAAGAGGAAGTTTTCTCCATCAGGGTAATCAGCAAACCAGTCGAGGTAATAAGCATCAGGCTTGCCTTCTCGGATGGCGGACTTGAACATGTTCCAGTCATTGCGAACAATTTTCACTTCGATGCCAACCACCCTCCAGTAGGACTGAAACGCCTCCATAACCTGGGCCAGCCCAGAGGCTTGACTCTGCCAGAGTTCCATAGTAAATCCATGAGGGTAGCCGGCCTCGGTCAAAAGTTCCTGTGCTCTGTGTGGATCATAGGAATACGGATTACGGGTGTGATCGTAGCCGGAGATGCCAGGGGGGATAGCTCCGTGGGCCAGGATGCCATCTCCCGACAGGACGAACTGTAGAATTTTCTCCCGGTCCACTGCCAGATTCATGGCTTGCCGTACGCGGGTGTCATCAAATGGCGGCCGGGAACAGTTCAGCCCAATGTAATAGGTGCTCAATTCCTGTAACTCATGAATCAACCCTTCCCACCGCAGATCATTCAGCCATGCTTCTGTCTCAGCCCCCGGGATTCCTACAATGTCCAGATTTCCCGCCTCAAACTCTGCCGATTGTGTCATCTCCTCTGAAATGATCCGAAACTTGAGTTTATTCATCTTGGGGGATTTGTAGAAGTAATCTTCGTTGACAGAGAATAGCATGTGTCCATCCCGTACCCACTCGTCCAGCTTCCATGGACCTGAACCAGCAGCTTCCACTGTAAGGTCAATTGTACCGCTCTCAATTTCTCTTTGGTTCACAATGGCAGCGGCGGGCATAGCCATGAACTGGATGAAAGGAGAGAATGGCTCCGTTAGTGTTATCTCCACTGTAAACCCATCATCACCTTCGGGCAGGGAGATTCCGCTAATGTGGGAGGTTTCTTCAGAGAGGAAGCTGTCTGCGCCGGTAATATGGGTGAAGAGCCAGCTCTGAGGACCTTGTGCGGCTCGCTCAAAAGAGTAGCGTACGTCTTTAGCTGTAATCTCGGTACCATCGTGGAAATGAAATCCGCGGTGCAGGCTGAAGGAATAGGTAAGTTCATTGTTAGAAAGAGTCCACGACTCTGCAATGCCGGGAATCAATTCTGTGCTGTTTCCAAAGTGAACGAGGTTATCGTAGGTAAGAGCGATGACCTGCCCGGAGCGGACATCTACAGCCTGAGCCGGATCAAAGCTTTTGATATCTCCCAACCGGGCAATAACAAGCATGTTGGGATCCGGCTTCTGCTGGCAGGCAGTCAGCAGCAGTGCGGTCATTAACAGGCGTGAGAGTGATTTCAGCACGGACGGAGTATAGGAGAAACGAGAGTCAATTACAATAGGCCAGAGCCTGATTGTTGAAAATGAGGAAATAGTATTGGAACTGTAATATTGATAAGACGTAAATTGTAAAAAGCTGAAAATAAGGGGGACAAAATGATAATCAGAATTGTAATGCTGGTAGGGATTACACTGTTTCTTATCAGTTGTGCACCACAGTCACAGGCTGACCGTTTGACCCTCGGAACAGTGCAGTCGTCTATCCGTGTGGGAATGACTGGAGGAGAAGTTCAGGAAGCCCTCGGTGCCCCGAATATTATCTCTAAGAACAAGGATGGCAACGATGTGTGGACTTATGATCGTGTGTCAAAAGAGGCAATTAGCCGTGGTTTCCTTTTCTGGGGCTCAGAGGAATCTACGCAACGTACCCTCACGGTACTCATCACGTTCGACAACAGTGGCCGTGTCGCTGACTTCACGTATCATTCCACAGAGTTCTAAATGAAGAATTTCAGAGACCCCAAGACCCGTCTAATGAGGTTTGCCAGCCTCGCTCTCAGGCTATACCTTGTGTCTTTTATTGCTGGTTGTGCCCCAACCAAACCCCCTGCAACTGTCGCTGAAGCGAGGAGTATGGAGACGCGAACCGTTGATGCGGAGTACAACAAGGTGTTTAAGGCATCGCTGAATGTACTGCAGGATCTTTACTATAGCGTGGATGTAGTGGAGGCTGATCTTGGTCTTATTCAAGCCAGCCGTCTTACTGAGGGGAAACAAGCCGACACCGCGGAAGAAAAAGGTGAGGTGGAGCCGCTAGATTGGAAAAAGGTCTGCGGAGTGGCGGCAGTAGCTGTGCTTTTAGTAGGCTTGTTAGCGTTGTTATTTTCTAGAAGTGGTGTAGATGACGATGATGCCGATGGAGAGCGTCATCACTATATTCACGACGATGACGACGGGCCTAGTGGTCCTGTTGTTTATAAGTACAAGGTGACGGTAAATCTTGAGACTATTGGTGAAAACCAGACGAAGGTTCGTGTCAGTGCCCAAGGAGAGAGATTGGTTGGTGGAAGCGTGGCATCGGCAGGTCCCATTCAGGAGCCGGAGTTCTTCCAGCGTTTCTTCGCTAGTCTTGACAAGTCCCTTTTCCTTGAGAACTGATTCCACATAGTGAGAGCATAAAAAAAGAGAGCGCCTTGTGGAGCTCTCTTTTTACTACAGAGATATTTCTACTCTGCCTATTTATTCGTTAATACCGGCTTCGGGGTCCAAGTTGGGTTCATCGCTGATTCGGTAAGTCTGTTGAGTGCTGGATGTTGCCCCGTAAGGGTCCGTAACCGTCAGTTGGAAGGAGTATTCTCCTGGACCAGCCTCAAATGTAGTGGACTCAGCTTCGGCATCTACGATAGTGACTGTACTTCCGCCCGTCTGTTCCCACCTGTAGGTAAGGTCATCGCCATCATTATCAAGGCCGCTGCCGTTCAGAGCGATGGTCATGCTGGCAGTAGCAGGATCTCCATCGTGCTTTATTGTATATTTGATAATCGCATCCTCGATAGCTTGTAACTTATCTTTCTCGGCTTGCAGAGCTTCCTGCTTAGCCCGATCTTCCTGATCTTTTTGAGCTTTTTGATCTTTAAAGTAGACAGGACCGCCGATGGCAAGAACCAATATCACAAGAAATGCGATCAATTGACCGAAACCATTATTCATGGGTTGCCCTCCTTTTTTCATAGTATACTATCCAATCATCCCGCCGTTTCACAGCTTGTCCTTAGCTAAGGTAAATAAGGTACTAACGGTTCTTCTTGGTTGCAATCATTTTCATGGTAGAAATGAGCTGTGGACTCAAACTTCAAGCATTATTGGTGAGGAATGGCAAGTGACCTCTTACATCATGAAAAATAGCAGGTTATGGTGTATAGGCATCTTCATTTTGGATTGTCACCCCACATATTTTTATCGAAGTGCTTACTGTTTCGAATGATATCTGTGATGGAGAATTCACGCTGTGCAGTTAGAAAAAAATACAGATTCGTCAAGAAAACCAGCAACGGGTTTTACCAACAACCCGGAATGTTCTTCAATCAGGAAGAAATTTTCTGGAAGTCAGACATTGCATTTTCGTTGAGTTCAAAAGCCTCCAGTCCCAGGAGATATTCTTCCGAAGCATATTGATCAAGGTGTGAAGCAGGTTTGAGGAAAAGGCGACTCAATATTTCATGCTCTTCTTCGGGAATGGAATCCTAAATCCGTTCGATTAGGGACTCGTCATTTTTGCCAAATATCTTGATGTTTCCTATGGAATGATGTATCTCATTGGAAAAGAAATAGTCGTAGTTGTTGTACATCTCGAACATGTTTTATTTTACAGTAATATCCATTAGACACAAAAGTTCTCAGCCTAATGAAATTAATATCCTTTTTTCTTGCCATTTTCATCAGACAATCATAGACTTTCCTGTGCCATTAGGCATCCCTTAATCCGGGGCAAAATCCGAGGTGGAATTTGAAGACAAGTTATAGAATTAGCCTATTGTTGCTTGGGCTGCTGTTCCTGCAACAGCCGCTTTCCGCAAAAACCAAGAAATACACCATAGAAGGCACCGTAGAAAACATTGACGGTGAAGGAGTCAAGAATGTTGAAGTAGTCCTTCTCGATGCAGACGGTGAAGAAGTAAAGACCGACAAAACCAAAGGGTTGTTAAGTAAGGGTTCCTTCAAGCTGAAGAAAATTAAAGAGGGTAACTATACTTTGGTGGCTGAAGACGAAGATTTTGGCTCAGCATCAAAGGAGATTGAGTTGAATGACGACCTTGAAATTGTATTGGTGCTGTCAAAGACTAAAGCTTCTGATGCAGTTGTTGGAGAGGACAAGGGTGCAGGTGTAGAAGCTGAAGAAACACAAGAACGAATGCCTCAGGAGGAGTATATCTCAACCGAGTTGAGCTTCGAAGTAAAGAAATTGCAGGCTGAGCTTGATCATGTCGGTTCTCAGCTGAGAGATCTTCAGGCAAAGAGTGAAATGTGGGTAAATCCTCTCTCGATCTATAGCAAGGAGATCATTCTGAGTAATGGCAGTACAGTGTTTGGAAAAGTTGTATACCAGGATGAGGAAATCCTTAAGGTTGAGACGCTTCTTGGGTACTTAGTGATTGATCGCGAACAGGTGGTTCGTATCATAGAAAATGTGGCTGGACAGGAAGAGCCGGAGTATATCCCTGAGCAAATACGCGAGACTTACAGCCCGCCTCCAATGCCCAAATTAGCCGAACCAAGATATGTTACTTCAGAACCAACCGAACGGCTGTCTGATAAACAGAGGTCTGCCAATGTGGTGCTGGTTGGTAATATCTCTGAACAAAAGGATCGATCGGAGAATGTAACATTCTCAGGGCAGGTGAAGAACATCGGTGGACGGAGGGCTGACTTTGTTAAGATCAACTTTGTTTTCCGCAAAAACTGGAGTGGTGAAACCCAAACTCTGACTACTTTTGTTTCTGGGACGTATCACACTTTCGACTCAGGAATTGTCACGGATTCCTCTCTTCTTCCTGGAGCTACGGGGAACTTTGAGCTGGTGGTCCCCTCGAGCTTTGGGCCGTTTATCGGATACTCATACACAATTGACTGGGAAGAATACGAGTGATTCTCTCTCTATTTCGTTTTGTCCGCCATGAATTTACTGTTTCCTTGATAACTGTTTGTGTTGCACCCATAGTTCTTTTGTCACAAACTGCCCCTTCCGCCATTGCTGATGATTTTTTCCTGGATCTTGGCATTGTTATTGAACCCTCAACTGGTAACGAAGAGGTCAATCGACTTATCCAGGCACCACCGGAGAAGGTAAAGTTATTCATAAATAAAGCGCCCAGCGGTTCTGTCTATATGGCTTCCACTAAAGAGTTGCAGGAAGCTCTCACACGTATTAGCCACAAAATCGAAAGTCTTCAACTTGCCTTCCAGCGGCAGACGAGTTATTTAAAGGAAGAGAACAAAGAGCTTCGCGGCATGATCACCGACCTTATGGAACAGGTTGAATCTCCCCTTGACGCGTTAGCGGCAGTCAATGAAATTGAAAAGCCCCTCTCGGACAATGTAGAGGAGATAACAGATCATACTTCCAATACAGAGCCCTCAGAATCACCTTTGACAAACAAGCCACCTGCAGAGAAGTTAAGTAGTGAAGCGCTTCCGGCTAAGACCGAGGAGGTAAGTCCGCCAGAATTTAATAGAATGCTCTACATGAATGCTGTCTTCGCTTATCAGCGCGAAGATTATAAAACCGCTATTCGCCAGTTTTCTGATTTGGCTGTGGATGCAGTTGATGACATCATTGCGGGTAATGTAATCTATTGGATTGCTGATTGCTATTTTCAGCTGGGCAAGCCCTCGGAAGCTCTGTTAACGCTGATGCAACTGGAAGTTTTTAAGGAGTCTGACAAACAGGATGACTCAAAGATACTACAAGGCTTGGCTTTTCGTCAGCTTGGGCAGGAAGAGAAGGCAGCGGCTGCATTTTCCGAAGTTGTGGAACAGTACCCCGAGAGTGAGTATTTTCGCTTGGCTCAAATGGAATTCAATAGGTCGGTGAAGTAGATGAAGAAAACATCCGGAAAGACAATCCTTGTTCTGGCGACTTTGGCGCTCATTGTTTCGGCAGGTGCTGTAACACGTGTTTCGTATACCCATCCGGGGCAGATGATGAAGATTCCCACTACCAGCACTGAAAGGTCTCCCTACCTGTTTAGTGCGGGGTTCGGAACAGAGATTCATAACTTCTCTCCTTTTAACACTGCCCGCGGGGTTTATTTTAATATGGATCTTTCTAGAAACTTCACTCTGGGTTTTTCCTCCGGCCAAGGCGCAGACACTACAGCACTATTGGATGAATCACAGTACATTCCCCCAGTTGAATTTGGGTTCCATGTACAGCAGCGGATTTATTCACACGGGGATATATCTTTTTCCATAGGTATTCACGATATTGTATTCGAAAATGCTGAGACAGGTTTAAGTCTGGACCCCAAGCAGTTATCAGTCTTTGGCATATTAGGCAGCCAGAAATCTTTAGGTGATTATGAGCTGAGTACATACATGGGATTTGGCACCGGTGGTTTTGCACAACAGACGGCTGCCACAACCTCTACATCAGACCCTGATAGTGCCGATACTGAAGCCGGCACAAGGGCTGGAGTATTTGCAGGTTTTATGCTTCACACACCCTTTCTGCCCAACTGGGGCGGTTTGGACTTTGTGGGTGAATTCGATGGTACAGGCATCAATGTGGGACTCCGCATCCCCCTTACCTCGGATTATCGCCTGAGCCTAGGGTTCACCCACATACAGAATTTACCTGATTGGGCCGAAGCCTATGGTGCCACTCATCCTGGTTTTACACTTGGGCTTGACATGTCCGTTCCTCGAAGTATAGGGAAGGAGGTACCGTTCTTGCCTTCAGCCGAAGCAGGTCCCTATCCGTCGCCAGAGGAAGGGATGTATGACTCGACAATGGTAGCTGCGGATATTGCACTGTCTGCTTTGCGAGATTCCTTGCGTGTCAGTGATCACGAACTGCGCAACCTTGCCACGCAGATTGCTCAGCTCAAACAGAAAAATATCTCTCTCGAAGATTCTGTGAAAACAATGATGCTGGTCAGGAATAAGTCTCAGAAGAATATCAACCGGGCTATGCGTCACCTGTCAAGATCATTAAGATATTTTTACTCTGGTGATTACCGCGAAGCACTCCAGGAAGTGGAAACAGCTTTAGAGCTGAATCCAAACTTGGCATTGGCATACGCTAGACGTGGCTCAATTTATTACAAGTTGGGGGATACTCAGCGAGCCACAATCAACTGGAATCTCGCTCTGCAGATGGATCCGGAGTATGATGATGTGAGGAATATTCTAAAGGCATTGCATGAAAACAGACTGAAGACAACCAGTTTCAGCCGTGAATAGGGGACAATAAATGGATATAGCGACACTTGTGGGAATTCTTTTGGGTATTGTTTCTATTGGGGGCGGAATTGTCCTGCTCACTCCGGACTTCGTGATGTTTGGCTCTATGTCAAGTTTTGCCATTGTATTTGGTGGAATGGTGGCGTCTGTCTCTGTTGCATTTCCCTTGGCGGAAGTGTTAAAACTGGGCTCTGCCATGGGAGCCGTCTTCAAGGGCAGTAAAGTAAAGTTGGGTACTATGGTGGATGATGCTGTGGAAATTTCCACTGTTGGTCGAAAGGGTGCAGCAGATTTAGAGAAGAGTATTCAAGGGATTAAAAACCCGTTCTTCAGAGATAGTGTGCAGATGGTGGTGGACGGTTATGCTGAAGAAGAGTTGATTGATATTCTAGATACCCGAATACAGTATCGTGAAATCAGAGAACGTTCACAGGCCAGTCTTTTCCAAACTATGGGTACCATGGCACCAGCTTGGGGGATGATCGGTACACTTATTGGTCTGGTTGTCATGCTGGCGGGGTTTGGTGGCGGTGGTGGTACGGAGTCTCTCGGAGCCGGTATGTCAGCGGCTTTGATTACTACGTTTTATGGTGCTGTGCTGGCCAATCTTTTCTTTCTCCCCATGGCGGCGAAACTCAATTCGCGAGTTTCTTCTACTAGCACACAACAGGCAATGTTCATTGAAGCGGCAAGATTGGTACACCAGAGAAAACATCCATTGATTGTGCGAGAAAAGCTCAATTCATTTATTCCTCCTAGAGAGTGGAAGAGGGAAGAAGGCTAATCTGAATGGCATCACCGGTAGAAAAAAAGGCATACAAGAAGGGTTTCAAGGATGGTGCTGGCTCGGTAGAGGAAGGACTTCCAGGATGGTTTGCCACCTTTGCCGACATGATGACATTATTGCTGGCGTTCTTCGTCCTACTAGCGGCAATTTCTACTATCGATCCTGTAAAACTACAGCAGATGGCAGATTCCATGGGCAAGTCAGTTGGCAAGAAGAAGATAATCGAGAATGCCGCCATGAGCTTAGGGGATATCAAAAAAGCATTAGATGAAATGGTTGAAGAGATGGAGCCAAGCCCAGAAACAGGCGAAAAACCAGTTGAAGTAAAAACAAGCTCAAAAGGAGTTACTCTTGAAGTGTCTTCGGATATCAGTTTCCCTTCTGGGCAGGCTCAACTGAAAGCAGGAATTCTTCCAACTCTTAAAAAACTGGTGCCAATTATTAATAAATCTTACAACATGGTTGCTGTGGAAGGGCATACGGATATCCTGCAGTTGCCGGAGAAATACCAAGATAAATACCCAAGTAACTGGGAGTTGTCGGGGGCGAGGGCAGCAGCTGTGGTTCGTGAATTTGTGACTTTGGGTGTAGATCCGAAGCGACTTCAAGCTGTTGGATATGCGGAATTCATTCCCCGGAATGTGCCTACGGATAGAATATTAGATGATGAACTAATCCGGGAGTACAATGCTACCCCGGAGCAGCAAGCTCGAAACAGAAGAGTAGAGATAACGTTCCTTGCTACAGGTCTGGAAAAAATTCAACCCTCCGAACCAGAAGAAGAGAGTGGAGGCTAAGATTATACCAAGAGAAAAAAAGGAGCAGGTATGAACAGACGATTATTTCAAGCAACAGTTGCGACGCTGTTACTTGGGCTGTTAATTAATTTTGGGACGGGTCAGGAATCGACTTATCTTTCGCAGAAACTAATGTTGGAACAGGACTTGCGGTCACGCATCGAAAATGCACTAAGCAAGATTTTAGATGATCAACGTTATGTGTTGGATGTTACGGTTGACCTGAAATTCACTCCCACTATTAAGGAAGAGGTCACATTTCAACCCGGAGCAAAACGCGCCGCAGGTATCCCAGAGGCAAAGTCGCAGAAAGAACCGGAAAGGGTACCTACTGAAGCAGATGATAAAACTTCTCGCTATACAGGTCTTCCAATTCCAGGTTTTGAATTTGGTAGATACGATGAAGGAGAACCTCCCCCCGGAGCCCCAACCGAAGAACCAAAGGAGTCTCCTGTCGTATCGTCAGAAGAGGCCAAGATTGTCTCTCAATCGTACACAGATATAAAATCTTCAGTACCTGCAATTGAGCAATTGGAAATCAGTTGCATTCTGCCAGAAGGATCAGCTCCCGAACTTATTGAGAATGTTCGGCAGATCATCATGGTTGCATCTCGTTTTGACAGAAGTCGGGGTGATGTTCTTTCTATTATGACAGCTTCATTCAAGGAGCGGAAAGATGAAAAGACCGCCGAAGCTGTTATTCTTAGAACGATTGCTCATAAGATTGATTCTCTGGAGAATGCACAGACCCCAGAAAAATCTGCTGAAAGTGACATGTTGATGGAAGAGTGGCTTCGTTGGCAGGAAGAAGAACGTTCTCGGCGAGAAGGGGAAGTAGGCATGTTATCGACCGAATTGGCAGCACTGAAGAGCCAACTTCAGGAAAAAGAGGCGGCCGCAAAACTTGCTGAACAGGATCTTCAGCAGGCACGGATGGATGAGTATGCTCAACAGGTTGCCGTGTTGCAGAGCCGGCTGGATAGTCTTCAGGTAATTGCATATCAAGGACAGGAAGAAGTTGAAAGTGAGTCAACTCAGATCGCCATGCAACCCCAGGAACTGTCTGTTCCTGTTCAGGGAGAAACTTCAGGAGGCATCGATAATCTACCTATTTATCTTATGAGTGCTATTTCGCTGCTGGCTGTAATAGCTCTGGCTGCAGTAATTATTTTTAACGGAAGGTCAAAGCCGAAATACGTTATGCCTCCCCCTTGGATGATGCCACCTCCGAAGAAAAAAAAAGTGAAGAAGGCGAAAAAAACTAAGAAAGATGATGAAGAACAGGCAGAGGAAAAGGAACCACCTGCTGCTCCAGTAACACCTCCATCCCCGCCGCAACCACAAGCAGCTATGGAAACCGAGGAAGATGCTGCGGTGATGCAGTCAGAGATTAAGTCGGCAAGACAATCAGTAGTATCTATGAGCGTAGGGCAACCTCAAACTGCAACGTCTATTGTTCGCGAATGGCTTGAGCAAGAGGCCCCTCCGCCATCTGAGATTGCCCAGCCTGCTGAAGCGGCACCAGCTGAGCCGGAACCTGAGGCTGAAGAAAAAAAGGGTAAAAAGAAGAAAAAGAAAAAAAAGTAGGCGCTGAAAAAGATGATTACAAAATATAACACACTATCGGGCTTAGACAAAGTAGCTATCCTATTTACCATTCTTGGTGAAAGCCTGGCGCTGAAACTGGTCAAAGGGCTTTCCGAAACGGATATCAAAAAAATACGTACAAGGATTCGTGAAATGGGGGCTATAGCAACTGCAGTTAAGAAACAGGTAGTGGACGAGTTTTACCTCTCCTTTCTTTCCAAGAAATTCACCGAAGGAGATGGCGATTCCAAGCGTCCATTTCAGTTTCTGGATGGTATACCCGATGAGCGTATTCTTGCACTTCTGGAGGTGGAAGAACCTCGAATCATCGGACTGGCTTTGGCACAGGTGAGCGCAGAGCAGAGGAGTTTTGTTATGAACAGACTTCCTCCAGAGGTGGCTGGTCGCGTTCTGATGGAGATGGGCCAATTACATCAGATTCCGCTGGAGGGAGTAGTAAGTATTGCTACACAGTTGGAAGAAAAGTCCCATTTTCTCCCCCGGGGTGTTGATTTTTCCCGAGGTGGCGGGAAAGATGTCGCTGAACTACTTAGTTCAATGAATCCAAATGAAGAGGCAAAATACCTGGAAGCTATCGGGCGCGAGTCTCCTGATCTACTGAAGGAAATCAAGAAGTACCACCTTACTTTTGAAGATGTCTTCCAATTTCCCGATAATCTTCTCAGAGATATGATGAACTCAGTAGAACTGGATACAATTGCCATGGCTATGAAAGGCCTTGATCAGGAAGTTGTGGATAGAGTGATTGAAAATCTCCCACAGAAAAAGCAAGCCATGTATGAACCTGTGGAAGGTGCTGTTGCCAAACGTGATGTTGACAATGCCCGTAAGAGCATTGTAACAGTAGCAAGGCAAATGGAAAAAGACGGTCGCTTCAATCTGGAGGATGTTCTTGGTGGCGGGGAAATGGTGGAATAGATTACTAATGTATGAAAACCATGGAGAACCTCTCCCGGTACACAAGAGCGGGAGGGGTTTTTTCTTATTATATTTTGTGATATTCCTGGTTGTGGGATCGATGAGTGGCGCCGATTTGTGGAATAATTCTGTTTTCGGTTCTTGGGCGTTAACCAGAGGAAATACAGAACAATCTGAATACTCAGGTTCTATTGCTTTTAAACGTGAGGGTGATCTAAAGATTGGTGCCATCTCGCTGAAAGATACGGAATTGCGGATTACCCTCTCCCATTCCCGCGGGATTTTAAGTGATAGCCTCTATCAGCATGAGGGAGAAGCATCTGTTTTGTTTGATGTTATGGCTCATCAGGATTTTTCACCTTTTTTGATTACAAGCTGGGAGTATGACTCAACAGCTGGCTTGGAATCACGGACGGAAGCTGGTGTAGGATTGAAATGGACGCTGGGGCATGGATTTTCTATCAGTGGTGTAGCTCTATTTGAGATAGAGGATTATGTGGGAGAGAATATCACAACACAGATTAGATGGTCCTTCAGACCCAAATTCAAAAAATCATTTCCTTCAGGAATATCTGTGAATTATGTGGTTTTCTTCAAGCCGATTCATGGTAACTTCGATAACTATCTGATTAAGCATAATGCTGCCATTGAATTGCCTACAGCTTTGAAATGGCTCGCCATAAAACTGACTGTGAAGGACGACTATAATTCCCAGCCTCCAGCAGGGGTGATGAAATGGGATAACGAGGTTAATGTGGGTGTGACGGTTAACTTTTAATATGACGCAGAATATACGAGAAATCAGCAAGTCTAAAACGTCCTTCCGGACGATTATTGAACCGTTCAAGATCAAGTCGGTGGAATCCATACAACTGACCAATCGTCCTGAACGTGAAGAGATCCTGAGGAAAGCAGACTATAATGTATTTCTGGTAAAAGCCCGGGATGTAATAATCGATCTTTTAACCGACAGCGGTACCAGTGCAATGAGCGCTGCACAGTGGGCGGCTGTGATGCGCGGAGATGAAGCGTATGCCGGCAGCGACAGTTATGAACGGTTTGAGGCAACTGTAAAGGATATCTTTGGGTTTAAGCATGTGATCCCCACTCATCAGGGCCGAGCTGCTGAACGTATTCTGTTCTCGGTTGTTTGTAAGGAGGGCGACATTGTTCCTAACAACACTCATTTTGATACCACACGGGCGAACGTGGAATATCAGGGAGCAATAGCAGAGGATCTGGTAATTGATGAGGGGAAAGATCCACAGAATACACATCCTTTTAAGGGGAATATGGATCTCGACAAATTGGAGACGCTCATCAAGCGTGTCGGGAAGGAGAGCATTCCTCTTTGTATGATCACGGTAACCAACAATTCGGGCGGTGGTCAGCCTGTCTCCATGGAGAATATTCGTGACACGAAAGAGCTGCTTTCCAAATATGATATTCCCCTTTACCTGGATGCATGTCGCTTTGCGGAGAACGCCTATTTTATCAAGCTTAGAGAAAAGGGCTATTCAGACAAGCATGTGCGAGAGATTGCCCAGGAAATGATGAGTTATGCTGACGGATGTACAATGAGTGCGAAGAAAGACGGGCTTGCCAACATCGGAGGTTTTCTCTGTACCAATGATGACCTCTTGGCCCAACAGGAGAGGGAATTGCTTATTTTGACGGAGGGATTTCCAACCTATGGCGGCTTGGCGGGCCGGGATCTGGAAGCTATAGCAGTGGGTTTGAAAGAAGTTTTACAAGAGGATTATCTGCTCTACCGTATTTCCGAGACACGCTATTTAGGAAAACATCTTCAGGAGATTGGATACCCCATTGTTCAGCCGCCCGGTGGACACGCTATTTATATTGATGCCAAGGGAACCCTGCCTCAGATTGCTCCTCTTCATCTGCCGGCGCAGGCACTGGTAGCGGAGTTATATTTAGCCGCCGGTGTCCGCGCAGTGGAAATTGGTACGCTGATGTTTGGTCGCGTGGATCCTGAAACGGGCGAAGAAACTCCAGCAGAGATGGAACTGGTTCGCCTTGCGATCCCACGACGAGTGTACACACAGAGCCATATTGACTACGTCATTGAAGGGTGTAAACGTGTTTGGGAGGCCCGGGAATCACTGGTGGGCTACGAGATCGTCAAACAATCCAAGTTTCTTCGTCATTTCACTGCCCTGCTTAGACCGAGAACTTGATATCCTCCTATCAAGGAGATCCTCATGAAATCAATATTTTCTGGATTACTTTTTCTTTCCATAATGTACAGTCAGTCAGCTGATCTTCTCCACTTTGATTCATACGTGGCTGACACTCACAACGATGTACTGCTTCGTGTTTTGCGGGGCGAAGATATTACCGAGTGGACAACCAGCGGACACTCCGATATCCCACGCCTGTTGGCCGGGGGAATGGACGCTCAAGTCTTTGCGGTCTGGGTAAATCCCTCAGAGTTTCTACCGGATCGTGCTTTCTCCCAAGCGAACAAGATGATTGATGCCTTAGAGCGCATTGCGGCTGCTGCCCCTGAGAAAATGGGCATAGCTGACTGCTATGCTGAATTGATCCAGTTGGAACAAGAAGGAAAGCTTGCTGCGGTGATCGGTGTTGAAGGGGGACATGCCATCGAGAACAGTCTCGTGAAGTTGGAAGAGTTCCACACTCGCGGGATGAGTTATTTGGGCATTACCTGGAACAATTCTACAGATTGGGCTACCTCCGCAAAGGATGAGAGCGAATCGGAAGGTTTAAAGTTTAAGGGTCTCACCGAATTTGGCAGAGATGTTGTTCGAAAGTGTAACGAGCTTGGAGTTATGGTGGATGTCTCTCATGTTGGTGAACAGACGTTTTGGGATATTATGGAAGTGACCACCAAACCTGTAATTGCTTCTCATTCGTCAGTGCATGCGCTCTGTCCCCACTTCAGGAACTTGAAGGACGACCAACTCCAAGCCATCAAGGAGAACGGAGGTGTGGTGTTCGTCAATTTTTACCCCGGATATATAGACAGCACGTTTGAGCAGAGGGTTGGTGAAGTACGTGGACGACATAGAGCAGAATTGGATTCACTTAGAAGACTCCACGGTGAGGGATCAGATGATTTTTGGTACGCTTCCATGGATCTACTGAAGGTAGAAATAGGAAAAGTGGCACCATCTGTGGACTTACTTGTAGACCACATAGACTATATAGCTAAACTCATAGGCTCGGATCACGTAGGGTTAGGTTCTGATTTTGACGGAATTAGTGTGCTGCCAAGAGGAATGGAGGACTGTACAAAACTTCCCGTTGTTACGGAAAAGTTGCTGGAACGGGGTTATACCAAAGAGGATATTCGTGAGATTCTTGGAGGTAATTTCAGGCGGGTATTTAAGGAGGTTGTTGGTTAAGCAACCTTTGGTTAGACAACCTTCAAGGTTTAGCGAACCTTGAAGGTTACAATCAGAGAGATAAAAAAACTTGAAATATCATAAAGAAGGTCACTATCATTTGTATAATCGAGGTGTTGACCGAAGGGATATCTTCTTAAACGACAGGGATTATTTATTTTTCCTAAAACGATTTAAATTGTTCAAGACACGGTATAATGTTTCAGTAATGTCCTACTGTTTGATGTCTAACCATTTCCACCTATTTTTAAAACAAAACAGTGAAAAACACTCTATCGGGAAGATGATTGGGGACTTGACAAACTCTTATACAAAAGCAATCAATGTTAAATATGAAAGAACAGGGGTATTATTTGAGGGGCCGACGAAATCTAATTCAGTCGAGGAGAACTCACATTTTCTCTGGCTGGTGAAGTATATATTGACAAATCCTGTTCGGGCCGGGCTATCTCAAAAAGTTGAGGATTGGGAATACTCGAACGCCCAAGATCTACTTGGTCTTAGGGATGGAACACTTGTTGAAAAAGGAGAAGTTCTATACTGGTTTGAATCTCCTTCTCATTATAGCGATTTTATTAGTGATGAGGGTCTTAAATTTGACTATAGTATATTCTTTTGAGAGTTGCTGCAACCTTCAATGTTTGACGAACCTTGAAGGTTTATTTAATACTTGATATGGAGTGGAATCTCGGGTTGAAGCTCACTTTTCAGGTTTTGATCCCAATCATTATCTTTCTGATTTGCCATCCCCCATCCGGTTAGATATACCAGTTTAGTCACCTTTTCCAACTTAGAGAAATTGATTTTATCTCTTGTGTCAGTCGGTTGATGATAATCTTCGTGGATGCCAGCGAAATAGAAGATCACAGGGATTTCGTGCTTGGCAAAATTGTAGTGGTCGCTCCGGTAGTAGAAGCGATTAGGATCATCCAGAGTGTTATAGCGGTAGTTGAGCCATAGTTTATCCACAAACTCTGCTGCAGCCTCATTCATGTTGTGTAGTTCTTGACTGATCATATCTGACCCAATAATGTAGATACTATCGGGTGCATTTCGTCCGATCATGTCTATGTTCAAATCCGTGATAGTCTGCTCCAATGGGATGAGTGGGTGCTCGGTGTAATAGTTTGAACCGAGGAGCCCTTTCTCCTCGCCGGCAACAGTCAGGAAGAGAAAACTCCGGGGTGCTCTTTTCGGGTTGGAGGCTATAGCTTCTGCAATTTCCAGAACGGACGAAGTTCCTGTCCCGTTATCATCGGCGCCGTACCAGATTGTTCCCTCTTCATCTACTCCAAGGTGGTCATAGTGAGCCGAGATAACTACGGTTTCGTTGAGGTGTTCAGGATCAGCTCCTGGGAGGTAACCGGCTACGTTTTGAGTGACAACAGTTTCTTTTTCAAGCTCAACGGAAAATAACAGATGGATTCCGGGGAGGTTTGCAGAGCCTGAGATCCCTGTTTCGACTTCCTCTTGAAGCTGACTGAGCGATTTTCCAAGAACTGACAGCAGGCGATTAGCTGTTCTCTCGTTGATGAAGTATACCGGTGCAGGGGACTTGGGTGATGGAAGTGCCATAGCGTCTTGATTGAGCCACCGCTTCCATCGTTTCACTCGGTCGGGAAAAAGTGTTTCCGATCGGGGGTTGAAAGTGATGAGAATTGCTGCCGCCCCGTTTTTTCTGGCTGTGGTTACCTTTTCCATCACATCGCCGAGATGGGTTTCTGTCTCACCTGTAAAGTAATCTGATCCGGGAATCTCCGGCTGACCATCTATGATCAACACTACCTTGCGCTCTATATCAATACCGGCATAATCATCCCAACTGTAGTCAGGAGCCGTTATCCCGTAGCCGGCAAAAATGACAAGGGCTTGGGCTTCAACGGAGCCGGTGAGCCCTCGTGGAGATACAAAGAAATCTTCACCATACTGGAACTTCTCCCGGGACCATCCATCCGTTTGATCCTCAATCATTACTAGATTGACATTGTCTGTAAGCCGGGTTTTGAGAAGCTCGAATTTCTGGAAGTAAGAATCGTCAGTGCCAAGGGGCTCCAGACCAAAACGGTGAAACTGGGCTGCAATATATTCAGCGGCAATCTGCAGGCCAGGTTGTCCGGTTCCACGGCCCTCTGTTACGTCGGAAGCCAAAAAGTTAACATGTGCTCCCAAATCTCGAGCGGTGATGGTGCTCAACCCTGCAGTAGCCGCTTCCATGTTCAGCAGCGAACCAGCCGGGAAGCTGCTTTGCCCATAGAGCAGGCCAGAGAGTAAAAGAAGATATAGAGTTAACTTGCGCAAGGTGTGGAGAAATTACTGTCTGGAAGACTAAGAAAAAAGTGTGGATGTGGGCTTACATAGTGGCGAAATTCGAGCACATGAAGGAGGAAAACATGAAGGGATTAAAAGATAAAGTTGTGATTATCACAGGTGCTGGACAGGGGATTGGGAAAGCGACAGCGCTCCGGTTTGCTGATGAAGGCGCTAAGGTTATTGTAGCGGAATATAATGTGAATACAGGTGAAGCTGTAGCTAATGAAATTAGAGATGCAGGCGTTGATGCCCAGTTTATTCAGGTGGATATCTCCAGTAGTGAAAGTGTTCAATTTCTTGTCTCAACCGTGATGGAAACTCATAGTCAGATAGACATTCTGGTGAACAATGCCGGCGTCATTATGGACAATACACTTAAGAAGATGACTGATGAGGAATTTGATCGTGTGATATCCGTGAACCTCAGAGGTACGTATAACTGTACCAAAGAAGTGGCGGTAATTATGCGTGAGCAAGGCTCCGGAGTTATCCTGAATGCTGCCTCAGTGGTAGCCCTTTACGGCAATTTTGGCCAGACGAACTACGTAGCCTCTAAAGCCGGTGTCATCGGAATGACGAAGGTATGGGCCCGGGAGTTAGGGAAAGACGGTATCCGGGTGAATGCGGTAGCACCGGGATTCATTCAGACGGATATGCTAAAAGATATTCCAGACAAAGTGATGGCTATGATGGTGGACAAGGTTCCTTTAAAGAAGATTGGTCTACCGGAAGATGTTGCGGCAGCTTATTGTTTCCTCGCCAGTGATGATGCAAGTTATATTAGTGGTGCGGTAATTAGTGTGGACGGGGGGGTTGTGGTCTGATTGTTGCTGCGAAAGCTCACTTACCTGAATGACTACCGATTTTCAATGATGTTAGAAAATGTAGTCATGAAGAAAGGCCTCCTAAGATGTGTATTTAATGAGTTTGGCCCAGTAGTAAAATGCTTCAGGTAATCCCCTTCTGAGACGGTTCAGCAGATGGTATGGCTCAGGAAGTGAGACATCAACTACTTTCTCCTCAATCCCTCGTGTATACAGGAGTTCTTTCCACCCGATATCTGTGAGGTTGTTCCTGATAACGGTTGCGAGAAGTGCAATCCGGGAGGCAGCCGCTTTTGCGTCAGCGATACTTAAGCGCCCTTTAGGGAGATAGCTGGAAATCTGCTTCAACCCCAACCGGATTTCTGTAGTGCGCCCATCTTCGATGGCGTTCTTCAGGTCTAACTGACACACTAGATGTGCGGTGGTTAATGTATCAAGTAAAATGTCGTCAAGTGTAATGGGATCATTTTTGTAACCGATCTCCTGAAGAGCAATGGCTTCACAAGCTCTGGATACTTTTTTCAAGTTGAGGTCATAGAGGGTCAGTTCTCCAAGATCAAAGAGCTGTTTGACAATCTGGAGCGATTTACCCTTGCCAAAAGGGACTCCCGTCGTTTCCGGTGCAAATGCTATGAGCTTATCGGCAGTTATGCTGTCAAGAGAAGGAACCGCAACCTTGACAAGCTTATCTACTTCAATAAAGGGGTGTACCGCTTCCAGTCGGACAATATCTGGATGAGGCACTTTGTCCTTGAGTACATCCAGTAATACATAATCTTCCCTGGAGTTGATAGTGGATTCGAAGAAGAGGCGGAAATGGTGTTTGGGAACAGCTGATTCTTTACGTTCCTGTTCATCCCAGCGGATGAATGGGGACTGTTCTACGAGACGGTCGAAAAGGGATTCAAGCGTTTTAGGTGGAGTTTCGCAGATAATGTCTGCATCAATAGAAAGCCGACGGAAGAAGTCAGGATCTATTAACAGGAGGCTCGTACCGCCCTTGAAGACGAAATCAAGTTCCAGCAATGAGAGCTGACCAATCAATTCCAAGGCGTAGATGGTCTTCTCCAGCAGCGTCGGGTCGGCCTTGCCAAGAGATGCCCGCTGCTTGAGAATGGAATCCCGTGAAAAAGACGGTTCTGATATATAACTCACCCCTTTGCCTTCATGAGTGATTGAACCAACTCCTCCATGGTTGACCTGATTTTTCTCCTCTGACTATATCGGAGGAACCGCCCAATGTTGATGCGGTAGCGTTCGGTGACGGACCGAAATATCTCCCGATACTCCCATTCGTCCATAAGGTAGAGTTTGTCTTTTTCGATGAAGATGTCCACCAGAATCTTTTCGATAGTGGCGAAATGTCCTTCCGCGGGCTCTTCCGTGATGCGGGGCCTCAGCACAAAGGGGTTTCTGCCGATGTCAAAGTTTTTATCCACCTCCGTCATGTGGGGATTCATGTAGACAGGAAGCTCTTTACCTAGAAGGTAATCACGGACTGTGGTGAGAAAATCTGATTCGAGGTAGACAAAGGTAACATAGTGGGTGGGCAGGTGGTGATAGTGACTGATAAGCTGGCGGTTGGTCCAGATGGAAAAAGGGAGAAGGTGAAATGCCTCTGCGATTTTCTTTTCCTGTTCTTTAACCGCGTCAGTATTAAGCTGATATGCTTCCGGGAGTGTGGAGTACCACCCTCGCCCGGCATCAAACAGTGTCCCAATCCTTTTCAGATTGTTCAACTCCTGCTTGACGGAGACAGGCTTATAGGAGAGTCCCTGTTCCTCCAGCCAGCGCCGGACATTATCTACATTCACATACCCACGTTTACCGGCATAGTCAAAGAGGATTGACTTCAGTGTCTCTTTTTCTGTGGTTATCTCCATTTTGTTAATGATATACTATCGGCACTATGAATATAATGTGCCGTTAGTATATTTCAAAGATTAAAATGATGTCTTCCACTTGATATATACTGTGGTAAGAAACTTTTTGTGATTCGGACGATTATTTCCATTTTTCGGATGATTATCGGATGATATGTGTAACGAATATGTGCTCTGTATTGTTGTCGCAAAAAATAAATTTAATTGTCGATTTGTTGTCGAAAACATAAATCAGATTCGGATGATTATCTTGAAGAATCGTATGATTATAGGCTCTTATCAATAGATGTTATTAATTGATAATATAATGGATGATCTTGAAGTCATCCTGTTCCGCAATAATCTCCGCAGACCGAATCTCCTCACCCACTTTTTCAGAAAAAACGGATTGTACAGACCTTGTGGCAGGAGAGAAATTAAGATGATCTACTGCCAGTCGCTTCAGGTCATCCCCATTCTTGAGTGTTTTAAGAGTTGGAAGAAGAGTCATACAAGTTCACCTAAGTTATTGGTAGATATCAGCTTTGTATCCCCCACAACCCACCCATGATTCGAGAAGTGATCCAGCAAAAAGATATCCTTTTTCATCTGTAGACACCGATCGAAGAGCTTATCCAGATTACCACCTTCATTAATGTTCAGGAAAAGGTAACGATTGATGTGAGATAAAATCAACTCATCTCTTCTGG
>CAZHRR010000013.1:0-3252 GCA_964534955.1 uncultured bacterium | reverse complement strand
TGATAGATGGAGAGTGGAATTTCCCTGGAACAGTAGATAGCGATGGGGTTATTCTGAAGTAGCTGTTCGTTCCCGATAGTGTACATTAAACCTCCTGCTGGAACCAAATGTAGTTTCGTCAAGGATAAGACCGAATATTTTATTCAATGACCATTGAATAAATATTACGGGTGTCGTTATTTGACTGCTGAGCGTAGCTACTGATTTTCTATTTCCGCCTGCCCGACGTAGTAGTACTGCGAAGGCGGGCTTGTGCCGCCGCCAGTCTGGCAATAGGCACACGGAAAGGCGAGCAGCTAACGTAGTCCAAACCTGTCCGGTGACAGAAATCGATAGAGTCAGGATCGCCGCCGTGCTCTCCGCAAATTCCCAATTTCAATTCGGGTTGCACTGATCTCCCTTTCTCTACACCCATCTCTACCAATTGTCCTACACCTGTCTGGTCCAATGACTGGAATGGATCGTGAGAGAGAATTTTTTCCTCCAGGTAAGTGGGGAGGAATCCGCCGATGTCATCCCGGGAAAAGCCAAAGGTTGTTTGAGTCAGGTCGTTCGTACCGAAAGAGAAGAACTCAGCCGTTTCTGCCACCTCATCCGCGGTGAGGCAGGCTCTCGGGATTTCGATCATGGTCCCCACGAGGTAGGGGAATTCTGTACCGGTTTCAGCAGTGACTTCCTTGGCCACTTGCCGAACCAAGTTTTCCTGATGACGAAATTCAGCTGCTGTGCTGATTAGAGGGATCATTACTTCCGGGAAGACTTCAACTCCTTCCTGCGTAAGCTTCGCCGTCGCTTCAAAAATCGCACGAGCCTGCATCTCCGTAATCTCAGGATAGGCAATTCCCAAGCGGCAGCCCCGGTGCCCCAGCATGGGATTCAGTTCGAGGAGAGCTTCTATGCGGGTCTTCAGCTTGCGCTCATCAACGCCAAGCTCATTGGCAAGATCTGCAATCTGCTCATCGGCCAGTGTGACGAACTCGTGCAGGGGTGGGTCCAGAAGGCGTATGGTAACGGGGCAACCGTCCATTGTTTTCAGAATCTCGTAGAAGTCTTGCCTTTGGAAGGGGAGGAGTTTCATTACTGCCTTTCGACGGGTTTCTACCGTTTCGGCGATAATCATTTCCCGTATAGCGGTTATACGTTCAGGATCAAAGAACATATGCTCGGTACGGCAGAGGCCGATCCCTTCAGCGCCGAAGGTGCGAGCCTGTTCTGCATCCTCAGGACGCTCTGCGTTGGTACGGACTCTCAAGGTTCTTACCTCATCAGCCAGTTCCATCAGTCTCTGGAACGATTCATTGTGCAGTGGATCTACGGGTACGAGCGACATTTTTCCGCGGTAGACATTTCCCTTAGTACCGTTGAGAGTGATCCAGTCGCCTTCCTGAAGTGTTTGACCATTAACGTTTATAGTCTTTTCCTTGCGATTGATATTTAGTGCACTACATCCGACGATACAGCATTTTCCCCATCCGCGAGCCACAAGCGCTGCATGACTGGTCATGCCGCCCTTTGCCGTTAGGATCGCCGCAGCTGCGTGCATGCCGTGAACATCTTCCGGAGAAGTCTCATTCCGGACGAGCACCACCTGCTTACCTTCGGTTACCCACACCTCAGCATCGTCTGCGGTAAAGACGATCTGTCCGTAAGCGCCACCAGGTCCGGCCGGTAAGCCATGTGCCAATACTTCTGTGTCAGCTTCAGCCGAAGCATCTACCATGGGGTGCAATAGCTCATCTACATGTGCGGGCTTGACGCGCATGAGTACTTCTTCCTTAGTAATCAATCCTTCATAATACATATCGACAGCCATTTTGATAGCGGCAACGCCGTTACGTTTTCCCCCGCGTGTCTGCAGCATCCATAGCTTGCCGTCTTCAATGGTAAACTCTATATCCTGCATGTCACGGTAGTGAGTTTCTAAACGTTTCTGAATCTCGTCCAACTGCTTATAAAGTGTCGGCATAATTTCTTCCAGCGAAGGGAGGTGCTGATTTTTGTCATCTTTACCAGCTAAATTTATGGGGTTGGGTGTCCGGATACCGGCGACCACATCTTCTCCCTGAGCGTTAGAGAGCCATTCTCCGTAAAAGACGTTCTCACCTGTAGCTGGATTTCGAGTGAAGGCTACCCCGGTTGCAGAAGTTTCACCTGTATTGCCAAAGACCATGGATTGAATATTTACGGCGGTACCCATCTCATTGGGCAGGCCTTCGATACGACGGTAAGAGATTGCCCGTTTACCGTTCCAGGAAAGGAATACAGCGCTGATACCACCCCAGAGTTGATCATAGGGATCATCAGGGAAATCTTCGCCCAAAACGTCCTTGATAGTTCTCTTGAAAACATCGGATAGTTCTTCCCAGTCGGCAGCATCCAGTTCAGTATCCTGCTCGACGCCCTTAAGCTTTTTACGTTCTTCGATTAAATCTTCCAACCGCTCTCTAATACCGATACCGTCTTTAGGCTCAATACCCATTGCTTTTTCCATCACTACATCAGAGTACATCATAATCAGGCGGCGGTAGGCGTCGTAAACAAAGCGGGGATTTTGGGTTTTCTTTATGAGAGCCGGAATAGTCACAGTGGTTAGCCCTACATTAAGGACTGTCTCCATCATCCCCGGCATAGATACGGCTGCTCCTGACCGGACAGACACAAGCAGAGGATTTTGTTTGTCCCCGAATCTTTTCCCCATCATTTCTTCTACACTTTTCAGTGCATCCAGTACTTGTTGCTCCAATTCCGGTGGATAATTCTTGTCGTGATCGTAAAAGTGAGTACAGACATCAGTGGAGATTGTGAGGCCTGCCGGGACAGTAATGCCAAGGTTGGTCATCTCGGCAAGATTAGCTCCTTTGCCTCCCAGGAGATTTTTCATATCGGCTTTGCCGTCAGCCTTGCCATCTCCGAATGTGAATACGTGTTTTTTCATTATTTTGTCCTTAAGGTAATCAAACGAGAAGTAATACGAGTCGCAAATTTAACTTGAATAATCCGACGGCAAAATGAATATGGGAACAGAAGTTCAGTTTCTATAAAATAAATGATATATAATGAAAAGTGCATTTCAGTTGATTTTAATATGATTCGTCACTACCATTTACTTTTACAAAGGCGAGGTAAGAGATGTCTAAAATCATTTGGCAGCCAATAGAGGATCAGGTAATACTGACCGAGATGGATAAATTCCGCTGGTTCGTCAATGATAAATTCCATTTACAGCTTAAGAGCTACGAAGATCTGCACAAC
>CAZHRR010000012.1:0-27274 GCA_964534955.1 uncultured bacterium | reverse complement strand
AACAACCTTGCTTTTGTTTCTCACTGGGAGAAACAGAGTTTATAGACAGACTCTACTTAGGTTGTGGTTTTGGAATGTAGGCTTTTGTGTGTTTCAGATACAGATGGAAAAGCGTCTATGTTGTTGGGAGTGAAGTTTGGAGAAGGATAAATTTATTTTAGGCGCTATCTTCTCGCCAATAGAGCGGCCCCCATAGCGGCAGCATTTCCTCCCAATCCCGACAAGGCCAACCGCACACCAGACATCCCGCCGCCAATGGCGTACTGTTCCGCAGTTTCCCGGACAATGGGAAGAAGAACGTCCCCAAAAATCTCATAAACCCCACCACCTATAACAAAACCTTCTACACCAGTCAGGTTCACAACATTGGAAACGGCAACACCAAGTATGCGCGCCTGCTCCTTTAAAAGTCGGTGTAAGAGATCATCACCTGCATCCCAGGCACTTCTCAAAGTTTGATTGTCAACCGCCTCGAAATCACTGTATTGGTGTTGCATCAACACTGACTCTTCCCCCCTAAGAACTGCTTCTCGAAGCTCTCGAGCCAGTCCAAGCTTGCTCACAAACGCTTCCAGACATCCTTTCTGTCCACACCCGCAAAGAGGCCCATCAATCTTCATCACCATGTGGCCGATCTCTCCGGCTGTGCCGTTTTTCCCTCTAACAATCTTCCCATTCACGACGTAGCCGCCGCCAACTCCTGTCCCCGGCACAATACCGTAAAGGGAGCCCAGCCCTTTACCAGCGCCCAAATAGTACTCAGCCAGTGTCGCCAGGTTTACGTCGTTCTCTACTGCTACGGATTTTCCCAGAAGCTTGCTCAACTCTACCTCAACGGCAACATTCTCCAGCCCCAGATTGGGCATTACAGACACATTACCCTGTTCATCTACCGATCCAGGCACGCCCACTCCGACAGCACTAAGATTCCCTAAAGATATAGATGCTGAACTGCATGCCCTGGTAAGGCTCTGTATCATAGTCAAAGCAATATCACTGAAGTTCCCATCAGGCGTGGAAACCTTGTCTTTAGAAAGAATTTTTCCCTCTTCGGCAGACACAACAGCGACAATCTTGGTGCCGCCCAGATCAATTCCTCCTGCGTATCTGTCTATTCTGCTCATCATCAATTCCTTTCCAGAAATTCAATAGACAAATTTAGATAATCCAGTAAGTGCCGCGTAATAAGAAAATTCTCTCGTACATACTCCCGGGCATTCGACCCAATCTCAGCAGCCAAATCTTTATCCTGAAGAAGCTGAACAACCTTTGCTGCACATCCTGAAATATCATGCGGATCCACCAGGAACCCTGTCTCTCCGTCTTTGATCTGGGTCGGAATACCCCCTACATTCGACGCCACAACAGGAGCACCCTTCCATAGCGCCTCTGTTACCACCAGGGCGAATCCTTCCCGGATCGATTTCTGGAGCACCACAGAGGAATACCGTTGGAGAACATTCACAAGAATGGGATCATCTCCGCGTATAAAGAGGACGTCTCCATTTTCCATGTGCTGCTTGACCACTGCAGCCATTTTCTCACATATGCGAACTCCCTCCGGATCATCGCCAGCCATGTTGTAGCAGAAGACCAGGCGGCAGTCCACTTCCTTCCTGACTTCCTCCCATACCCTAAGTACCCCCTCCGGATCCTTCCACGGATCGAAGCGCGAGACTTGTGTGATGATAGGCTTATCTGTGGGAATATTCTCCCGTTTTAAGTAGTCATCAATCGTATTCTGCGACAGGTCCATATTCTTATAAGACAGTGGGTCAATGGACGGCGCCATAATCTGCTGCTCAAGCTGCAGATCGGAGCGCTTGTAAGCTTCAGCTGAGACAATCATCTTATCATATTCTACCACATACTGCGCCATGAAGTCCCACGCCTTCTGGTTTGGCTTGGTAATATCAATATGGCAGCGCCATATCCAGGGATGGGAGTGCTCAATGTAGTGTACCAGGGCCGCGGGCTGAGGGTCATGTATAATTACTACATCATGACCAAGATCGACAAACTTGGCAAACTTCTCATTTGTGTATTTATAGAGGTCAAGTTCCTCCTGCGAAAAGGATATTTCATTGTCGCCCTGCAAGGTATTATGAAATTTCTTGGTCACTTCGAAAAACTCCGGCGTTCCATGCAGCACACGCCAGTCTGCCCTTACGCCCACATCATTCATCAGGAGGATAAGATTGCTAAGGATCTCTGCTACACCACCCCCATAAGCGGTAGCGTTTACGTGTGCCATTCTGATACCGCTCAAAGTGGCCGCCTTGGAGCAGATGGTCTCCAATACCTCATCACTAACAATTCCCCTGTAATCATCAAGAAATCTCATTTCTGTCTGTTTTTCCTCTTTTATTAAAGCCCTATTTTTGTACTATTTATCGTCAACCATTTTCTACCTCTTTAGCAACAATCACTTTACCCCACCACAATTTTATGCTGACCAACCCCAATACTATCAACGCTAACGCAAACAGAGAAGAGCTGGATGGAGCCGGAACAATGAGCTTTCCAATGCCTACTAACAGTAGAAATATTGTTAGGGCTGTAGTCAGTACCAGGTACGCTCCTTGTTTAAACTGCTTGAGAGGGATTTCTGCGCCGACGCCGCAGCGCTTTGCAGTTCTTCTCCAAAAGCCTAAGGGCTTCACCCTCCGGAAAAACCTGTCCAGGATGCTATGCTCAGTCTCAGGCGTCAGCAGCGTTACAACTACGACAGCAATTGTGGAGGCCGCAGACATAAGCAGCAATCGCAACCACTCGTCTTCTATTGTAAGGAGAATTACCGGCGCCACAATTAAAGACGTAGCGATGGCTGCTACTTCCGAATAGAGGTTTATCCGCTCCCACAGCCAGCGCAGTACTAAAACCGAACCCATCCCCGCCCCGAAAAGAAGTGAAATATACCACGCTGTCTGTATGGAACCAAGATTAGCCATAATAGCCAGTGCAATGCCAAGAATGAGCAGATTCGATAAACGGGCCACGATTACCAACTCTCGTGATGACGGCTGTCGCTTTAGCCATGCTTCGTTCACAATCCGCTTGTAGATATCATTGCTCCAATAGCTTGCCCCCCATGTCAGGTGCGTATCAATGGTGGAAGCTAAAGCTGCCAGCAATCCTGTCAGCATTAACCCCCGGATGCCGGGTGGTAGGAGGTCTTTGATGCCGGTGGCAAACAGGATTTCGCGGCTGGCTACAAATGTTTCGCTGCCTACATATCCTGGATCGTACGGATAGATTACCAGCAGCGCTATACCGATAGGCAGCCAGAAGAGAGATCGGACAAGAATCTGTGCCACGGTAAAGATAAATCCTGCCTGTCGGGCTCCCCTGTCTGTTCGACAAGCCATAGTCCGCTGGGCAAGGTAGCCAGTTCCATCGCTGTTCATCTGAAAAAACCACTGCAGCCCAATCAGCACCAGGAACGGAAGCACAGCCTCCCAACTGTTCGGGCTGAAGGACAAAATCTCACCGGTACGCGCCTCACCGTAAAGCACTACCAACCTATCAATCATGCCACCTATTCCTCCTGCCTTGGAAACTGCTATAACGGCATAGATCAGTGTAGCAATCATAGCGATAGAAAACTGTACGATATCCGTGGCAATTACACTGCGGAGACCACCTGTAGTGGAATAGAGAGCCACAAAGATTAGAATAACGATTATACTGATTATATTATTAGCAGTAGCAATCCATGGGTCTAATCCTGTCGCACCAGAGAAGAGTTGAGCGCCGACGGACTGCACCCACATCAGTATTGTGCTATAGATTCCTTCGGGAAGCCACTCATGCCAAACCAGGAACGTCTCCGAAATCCTTATTGCAGCCACCAAAACCATAGCCATTACTGTGCAGTTAATCACAGTACCATAATAAACGGCTTTGAGTCCGCGGAGGGCAACAACGCCGCGGCCGCTGTAGCGGATTTCTGTAAACTCCGCATCTGTTAGAACCATAGACCTGCGCCAGGTCCGGCCCAGGATAAATCCCATCATGAGAAATGCTAAACCATATATCCACAACCGCCAGAGCATAAAGACACCACCGGTAGCAATCAGCCCCACGACCAACAGTGGTGTATCCGCTGCATATTGAGTAGCAGCCATGCTGAAACCTGCTTTCCAGCCTGGAATCGAACGGCCAGCCAAGAAATACTCCTCAAGGTTTCTGGAGGCTTTAGACTTGGCCCGGAAGCCTGCGCTGACACTGTAGGTAATGAATGCAAATACTATTATCAGATCAATCATTTAATGGGTTAAACCTGTTTCTGCTGGCGCAAAAGATAAGAAGAACGAGGCCGAAAAGTCGACCCCGTTCTTCTTTGATCATCTCAACCTCAAAGAACTTTAGGAGAAGTGAATTAGAACCCGAAGTTGAGTGACGCTCTTATGCGAATGGGCGGCATAGATCGAGCAATGACAATGCACATTTCGCAATCTCTCGTCTCATCTGTATGGGGATTACCCCCAGTCAACTCTGCTTCATAAAGGACATTTATCATATCCACTTTAGCAGCGATATTATCCGCAACCGAATACGAAGCTGAGAGGTTCATCTCACTATAAGCCTAATAAGCCTAAAATGAACCATCTTGATCACAGGTCAAATGAAACTGACAGTCTAATGTGCAATCTAGCACGCCCATACTTCCTTGTGTTTTAGAAGTCCTGAGTTACTGAGAGTTTAATTGATCGACCAAAGATTGGACGACCGTTGGCCGAGGCGGGATCACGCGGATCACCTTCAGTCAGGCCCTCAGAGTTGGTTACATTATCTGCATGAAGGCCAAATGACAAACCACTTGATGTTGAGATTACAGCACCTGCATCGATTTTCGAATACCCATCCAACTGGAAGTCGTTACCTCTACCATCCCATCTATCTCCAACCACACGTACGACACCGTAGAGGGTCGCATCGAGATTTCCTAAAGCAAGATCATAGCTTGGTGAAACTCTGAACTGCGTTTCAGGTTGGCGCCAGATTGAATTTCCGACTACGGAATCATCAACATCGCTGGCTTTGATCTCACCTTTCTGATACGTTCCAACAGCACGTACCGTCAGATCGCCCAACGAGAGTGCGCCGTCCAGCTCAACACCCACTGTTTCGGTGTTGAGTAACGCAGATTCTCTCGTGGAACCGACATCACCATCGAAAACATCAACACTGTTCATGAAGCCGGTAGCAAATAGACTAAGTAGCTTAGAGTCATATTTAACACCTGCTTCGTATTGAGCGAATTCGTTTGCCTCTACATTACCATCTCCATCAACACTGTATTTGCTTTCCCGAATCATGTCAAAGTGCGGGAACATGAAGCTGTTGGAGAAGCGCCCAAATATACCAATGTTTTTAGATAGGTCGAAGTTGACGGCCCCTGTAATTGCGATGTCGTTACCGCTAAGTGACTCTGCTTTGTCGATTACGCCATCAGGGTGACCTCCATGATCAAGTGTATACTGGAGATCAAACAATTCGTAGCGAGCTCCAAGATCGATTCTCAGTGCAGATGATAACTGCCAGGAATCTGCTGCATAGACTGCAGACACCCGAGCATCGCCGGCATATTGTAGTCCGTAATTCCATGGACCTCCGCCTCCATGTGCAGCAAGGGAATCGGCAGTAATATTCTCTTCCAATATATCCCCATTGGCAACATTGTGAACCGGCACATGGTTACCCAGTGTCCAGAAATCTCCTGACGACCATCGGGCTTGATACAAACCCACAGTGATATCGTGGCCACCGGATAGTATGTTCAAGCTGAGATCGTTGTTAATCGATTCAAGATCTTTCATGACGACCCAATGACCATAGGTCTGAACATAGTCCGAACTTGATAGCACCTCTCCACCTCTGGTTTTTACTGTATCGAGACCAAGAGCTGACACCATAATTGGATTGCCTTGCGGTACAAAGCCGAAGGTATTCGCATCTCCAGATGTATAAGCAAGGTTGTCACGGACTGTCCAGCCACCTCCCAGATCGAAAGTCGCATTTATCCCGCTAACGCTACCTGTCCACCCACGACCATCGGCAAAATCGAACGTAGCGCTGTCACCCTGTGTGTTGATCTGCAGTGTACGGAAGCGTGTCGCGTTTCCGAGCGGGCTGAATGTGCCAAGATCATTGCCGGTCTCAAGTGCCAGAGGCAAAACCCACTGACCTACATCATCAGTAAGCCGTGTAAAAGCGTTGACTACACCACCTTGGAAGACCTTTGTCAATTGCATGGTGAACTGCTTTCCATTCTCGCCATTAAATTCCATACTTCTAATGCCGGGAGATGTCCGTACGTAACCGCCAGCCATATAATACAGGTCGTCGGTCACTTTACCACTCAGGAAGCCATCAACCCGCTGCAGGTCATAATCGGACGTTTCATACTTCAGGCGACCTCTGGTTGCCTCGCTACCTTTTCTCAGATTGAAGTTTACGGTCATACCCGGTTCGGCGTTTGAGAATACGGCGCTTGGGCCTCCGCGCAATGCTTCTGTAGACTGGACCGTTTCATCAATGCGGAAGATAGTGCTCTGCTCGAAGAAAGAGAGTGTCTCCACACCATAAATTGGTCCTCCATTGATAGACATCGTCACGAATGGTGCATCACCGGAGGATGGCATACCACGTACGAAAATATTCGCGCCGGCAATTCCACCCGAACTCTCGGACCATACACCTGGAACCAACTCCAACAGATTTGCGGTACTGCTAGGTGAAAACCTTCTGATTTCAGCCGCATCTATAGTATTGATCGCAAAGCTGGCATCCTGTTTGCGCATTCCCGCACCACCAGGTGTGCCTGTAACAACAACAGCGTCCATACCCAAGATATCTGTAGCTAATGAGAAATCAATTGTTACAGTTCCAGCATCCACAGCTACTGCCGTTTCGCCTTGCTTGAACCCAATAGCACTGGCAATTATCGTGTAATCGCCCGCTGGGATACCAGCTATAGTAAAATCACCATTGGCGTCAGTGGCGTCTCCCAAGTTCGTGCCGCTAAGGTAAACATTCGCACCTACAACAGCACTTCCATCACTATCTGTTACTGTGCCTGTAATTGTTCCCTGTGCCATTACCGCAACCGGAAAAAGGCACAAAAGGATATATAACAGGCTTGTATTTATTCTGTTCATATTTACTCCCTATTGTTCCTATCTTTGTTCAACTGTTAGAAATGTGGATACGATACTCCGATTATAGTATATATAGATTAACAAATCAAGGATTTCTTTTACTATGTGTTGCATATTGTTTATTTAATGTTGCATAATGTTAAGTTTGGCTGTATAATATAACCAAGATGAACGCTTTAAGCGTTCAATAACATAGAAAAAAGAGGGGGGGGTAATGTCATGCTCGACAATATTGACTTAAAGATTTTGGACGCTCTACAAGATAATGGCCGAGTTTCTTATATTGAATTGGGAAACTTGGTTGGGCTCACAAGGCAGGCTGTAGCCAGAAGAGTTAATAATCTTCTGGCAGCTGGTTATATTAAAAGATTCACAGTTGATTTGGACCACAACCGTCTCAGTAGGCCAATCGTCGCTTACGTCGATATAATATTTCAGTCACCATTCACAGAAGAAACAGAAAAAGCAACGATTGAATACATATCAAATATTAACGGTGTAAGGCTCGCCAACACAACGGTCGGCGAGAAATACATCACTACAAATATCCGCACAAGAGATATCCAAGATTTAAATCATGTCGTCCGCTCAATCCAAAATGATCTGCCTGGAGTGTCCACTCACACAGTCTTGGTTAACGAACTCTTCTTTTCTAATAAGAAGATCTCCTATTCAGAAGACTAACTTTTGTCCGAATATAGTCGGCTCACTGTCGGACTAACTGCAGTTAAGGCACATCTTCATATTCAGCCTGCCACATAAACACACCCGTACTGTCACATAGGCGGGGTACAATGACTATTCTTCTCACACTGCATTCTGGCACGCCCCTTGCCTCTATACTGGGTGAATTAGTTCTTAATAAGATGAAATAAGGAGGAAATAAAAATGACCTTAGTAAAATGGACACCCGCTCACAGGTCCCTTCGGGGAAATAGTTGTTTATCGCCTTTTTCCACTTCTCGATGGATGGGTGACTTTGACCAGCTTTTCAACTCGATTTTTGGGGAGCCGATCGCTTCTCCTTCTCTCTTAAGAGATGTGGATTGGCTGCCAGCGTTTGATGTGATTGAAAAGGAAAAGGAGTACATACTCCGCTTTGAAGCCGCCGGGATGAAGAAATCCGACTTTAACATCTCCGTTAAGGACGGCGTCCTGACAGTCACCGGGGAGAAGAAAACCGAATCAACCGACAATGGTGACAACTACACTCACCAAGAGTCATGTTTCGGCCGCTTTTCTCGCTCCTTCCGTCTGCCGGATGATGTGGTGGATGAGAAAAAGGTGGCTGCTAAGTACAAGAATGGTGTTCTGACCATCTCTCTTCCACGGACAAAACCGGTAGAGGTCGAAGGCGTTGAAGTAGAAATCAAGTAAATAGCGCTTACTGAAAAATAAAAGCCCTGTCTCTCAACGGAGAACAGGGCTTTTTATATAATTAAGTATTGTCAGATTACTCCGTGTACATCTCTTCTATGGCATCTGCCCAGTTTTCAGCGATTATGTGGCGCACTAATTTCAATGTTGGTGTCAATTCACCATCATCAACTGTCAATTCCCTTGGCAGAATCGTAAATTTCCGGATGTTTTCAACTCTGGCAACTCGACTATTCGCCTTGTCAACACCTGACTGAATCTCAGCAATTAGAGCATCATTTTTGTATATATCCTCATCGGGCAAGTTGTTTTTTTTGGAAAATTCCGCCGACGCTTCAGGCTCCAGTGCAATTAGAGCTGATAGATATTTCCGCCTGTCTCCGATGACAACCACTTGAGAAACAAGTGAAATATTCTTAATCATCCTTTCAATATTCGACGGTGCAATGTTTTTGCCTCCAGCAGTGACAATTATCTCTTTCTTTCTGCCGGTAATCCAAAGGAAGCCTTCTTCATCTATCTCACCCAAATCTCCTGAGTAGAGCCACCCATCTTTGACGGTTTCAGCTGTCGCATCCGGATCCTTGTAGTACCCCAAGAAAACGTTGTCACCACTGACAAGAATCTCTCCGTCGTCTGCAATCTTTACGCTGTCTCCGGGGTATGGCGGACCCACCGATCCAAACTTAGTTTGCCCAAAGCGATTGAAGCTTGTTGGTCCACAATCTTCAGACTGTCCGTACACTTCCAGAATTAGGATGTCAAGGCTGGCAAAAAACTCCAGTATCTCTGGGGCAATTGGAGCAGCTCCGCTAACGCAAATGCGCACACTTCCCATACCGAGGGCAGTTTTGACCTTGTCTAACACCAGTTTTTTGGCGAGTCCGTATTTATATGCCAGCCATCCGCCTGGTTTGCCGCCTCTGTTTTGAATTTCGTGGACAGCTGAAGCGGTTTTGCGAGCGAATTTCACCAGAGAACCTTTTATACCTGTTGCACCTTGTAGTTTGGCTGCCACTCCTGCATGAAATTTTTCCCATACCCGGGGAACTCCAAAGATGATTGACGGCTGCCACTCTTTAAGATTATCCAGCACTGTATCGCGACTCTCTGCAAAAGTTATAGGCCACCCACCAATTATGGGGGCATGTATGGTAAACATCTGCTCAGCAATATGTGATAATGGAAGATATGAAAAGCCGGTGTCTTCTGGCTGGAGTGAAAACATATCAATCGCTTGGCTTGCTGTCCATACGAGATTTTTGTGTGACAGCATAACTGCTTTAGGCGGGCCGGTTGTACCTGATGTGTAAATTAGCGTTGCGAGCTCACTTTCGTTTAACCCTTCCAAACGCTGCAGCAACTCTTGTTCCTCGGTTTCATCTCCCTTCTGCAGAAATTCCTCCCAAGTCATTGTCATAGAAGGATCGCTACTAACTCCCTTCATCATTACCACATGACGTAGATTGAAGAAAAGCTTATCCTTTTGATTTAAGACCTTATCCAGCTGTGCATTGTCTTCAACTAGAATTGCCGACGCCTCTGAGTGCCCTACTATGTAAGCAACGGATTCCTCAGAACATGTCTCATAAATACCTACGGGTACCGCCCTGATCATCATAGCGGCTAAATCAAAAATCACCCACTCGGGAGTGTTGAACCCCAAAATGCAAACCTTACCTTTAGGTTTCACGCCAAGTGCAATTAGGGCTCGGCCGGCCCGTTTAACTTCCTCAGCATATTGGGACCAAGAATAGTCTTTCCATTCGTCTCCTTCCTTATAACTAAGAGCCCTTTCGCTGCCTTGAACTTCAGATTGATGGAGAAGATGTGCGGGTACAGTATTTAACTCCATTTTAGAACCTCCACTTACTCTGTATTAATAGTTGGTTAACTGTCTCTATTAAATATACGGCTTATGTCCTTTTTTCGCTATAAATTAACCATTTTATCCTTAGCTGTATAATATTTCATTTATCGTCGTACTTAAAGCTTTTCCCTGTGGGTCTTTTTCGCTGTTCCATCCAAAAGCACTCACTTCTATACCTACATAGGAGGCACACAGCGCAATAGGGGCAACAAGTTCGGAAACAGCTTTACCTCTACTACCGACAAACCTCTCAATCCCAACCGTTGAAATGACAGCGCTGGGAATCCCCTTTAAAGTCTGGCTGGTGTAAATCTCACTCATATCCGGAAACCGGGGAAGCTCTCCCAGTGGAGTATTCCCAGCAAGAGGATTCCATCCGGTTATGTTATGGTGGTCAATAATTTGTACCACAGAACTCACACTCTCTCCTTGCACTCTATCAACTATCAAAAGCTTTTCTATTCCTAATCGTTCCTTCAGTACTAGAAAATTTTTAGGGGCAATACTTTCCCGGAATGGTTTCTTGGGCACTATCACCATGGTTGGTGTTCTCTTATACAAATTGTGGTTAGTGCTTGTCTCCACAATTTGAGAGGTGTTTTCAAAAAAGTCTCCATACACATCAGGTGTATGTACTAAATAAATATACATCACCGTTTTGGCCGTGGTCCGAACAGGGCGGTGCCAATTCTAACCATAGTGGCTCCTTCTTCTATCGCAATTTCATAGTCATCGCTCATCCCCATGGAGATGTGTTTTAATTTGTGGCTTTGTGGTAATTGACTGTTTATTGAATCTCGAAATTCCCACAGCGCCCTGAAAGTTTCCCTCTTCCGGGATTCGTCGGTTGTAAACACACCAATGGTCATCAACCCTGAAACTGTTAGTCCTTTGAGTTGCACAATTTCTAATAATTCGTCGGTTTTTTCTGGATCAAACCCTGATTTGGCTGGATCTTGGTCTACATTAACTTGCAACAGGACCTCAACCGGGACCTCTTTTTTCTTTCCAATCTTAGACAGTCTTCTTGCAAGTTTAACACTATCCACGGAATCAATAGTATCAAACAATTCAACAGCTAAACGTGCTTTATTAGATTGTAAGTGTCCAACAAAGCGAAGTTTTATTGGAGGAAGTTTTGGAAGGTGGGCAAATTTCTCTTCAGCTTCCTGAACCCTGTTCTCGCCAATACTGGTTAACCCAAGTTCAGCTGCACTTATGATAGCGTCAAGGGGAAAACCCTTGGTAATAGCAACTATCTCTATTGGTGTGGTTGTACTTTGTCCGGTGCGACGGAGGGCGCTCTCTATGCGTCCTTGTACTGAGGAGAGGCTGGCTTCATCTATCACGTCTTGGCTTCTTCATTGCCAATATTTTTGTTGTTTTCTGTTTCGCTAGAATCTTCAGCATTTTCTGCTGGCTTCTGCGAACTTATATCCTCTTCGTGGAGGACTCTGGTAATAGAGGCAATTTTGTCCTTGTTATCTAATTGTATAAGTTTCACACCCTGTGTTACTCTGCCAATTGTCCTAATAGGGGCAACGGATTGACGAATCAATACCCCGCGATCTGTAATCACTATTAGGTCATCACTGTCCACCACCTCCATGATGGCTACCATCTTACCTGTTTTTTCAGTGGTACGCATGGTCATAACGCCTTTTCCGCCTCGCTTCTGTACACGATATTGAATAATATCTGTCCGTTTACCAAGTCCCTTTTCTGTGGCAACGAGGACCGTTCCTTCGCGACGCACAACCACCATACCCACCACGTAATCATCTTCTGAACCAAGGGTAATACCTTTTACACCCATGGTTTTCCGGCCGCTGGCCCGGATATCTCCCTCAGAGAATCTTATGGATTTGCCTTCCCGCGTTCCAAGAACAATATCGTCTTCACCGCTGGTAATTTTGGCATCAATAAGCCTGTCGCTCTCTCGTATTTCTATAGCATAAATCCCACCTTTTCGCGGGTTTCCGTATGCCGATAATTTTGTTTTCTTTACAATACCTTTTTGAGTGGCCATCACAATGAATCGCTGGTCATCAAATTCGCTTACGCCCACAAACGCCTCAACTTTCTCGCCTGACTCACAGCCAATAAGGTTCACTATTGCTCTGCCGCTGGCAGCCCTCCCGCCAGGCGGAATTTCATGTACTTTCAGCCAATAGCATTTCCCCCTGTCTGTAAAGAAAATAAGGTAGTCGTGGGTGTTGGCAACAAAGAGTCGTTCGACAAAATCCTCTTCTTTAGTTCCTGCGCCCTGAAGTCCTCGCCCACCCCGCCTCTGGCTCCTATAGGTAGTCTCTGCTGTTCGTTTTATATATCCATTGTGTGTAATGGTGATAACCATATTTTCCTCGGCAATCATATCTTCAACCGAGAAAGTCTTACCAACTGGGATAATTTCTGTTCTACGCTGATCTCCATACATCCCGCGAATTTCTTCAAACTCCTTTTTGATAATAGCCATTCGCTGTGGGCGGCTGTCCAGTATGCTTTTCAGCTCCGCAATAAGCTTTATAATCTCTTTGTACTCTGTCACGACCTTGTCAACTTCCAAGCCAGTCAGTTTCTGCAGGCGCATGTCTAAAATTGCTTGTGCCTGGCGTTCTGATAAATCAAATGAGTTCATCAATCCCTCTTTAGCGTGGATGGGATCTTTACTTGCCCGTATAAGCTTTATAACTGCGTCTATATTGTCCAGCGCAATTTTCAGTCCTTCGAGAATGTGTGCCTTTTCCTCGGCCTTTTTCAGGTCAAACTGTGTTCTGCGAACTACTACCTCATGCCTGTGATCTATAAAGTGCTGCATCATTTCCTTTAACGGCAGCACCTTTGGAACACCATTTACCAGGGCTAACAGGATTATTCCATAGGAGTCCTTCAACTGGGTATTTACATAAAGCTGATTCAAGATCACTTCAGGAACTGTGTCTCTCTTTGTTTCTACAACAACTCGAATACCATCTTTATCTGATTCGTCACGAACGTCGGCAATTCCTGTGATTTTTTTATTACGTACTAAATCAGCTATTTTTTCAAGGAGTCGAGATTTATTTACCTGATATGGTATCTCACTAATAACAATGTTTGCCTTACCTTTCCTTGTTGTTTCAACAAGCGCCCGGGCACGAACAGTTATTATACCTCTACCCTTTTCGTATGCGCTTTTAATTCCGCCTAATCCCTCTATAAACGCACCCGTGGGAAAATCAGGACCCTTGATAAACTCCATCAACCCTTCTGGGGTAATATCCGGATTGTCAATAAGTGAGACCATGGCATCCACAACCTCACATAGGTTGTGTGGGGGAATCTTCGTAGCCATTCCCACAGCAATGCCTTCCGCGCCGTTAACCAATAGGTTTGGGGTAACCGCAGGAAGAACAGCCGGTTCTTCCATTGTTTCGTCAAAGTTAGGCTCCCATGCAACAGTGTCTTTATCAAGGTCTCGAAGACTTTCACTGCAAAACCGGGTCATCCTTGCTTCGGTATATCTCATGGCTGCGGCGCTGTCGCCATCTATAGAGCCAAAGTTTCCCTGACCATCCACAAGCGGATATCGCATGGCAAATTCCTGCGCCATTCTTACCAGCGCATCATAGACAGAACTATCGCCATGTGGGTGGTATTTACCCAAGACGTCCCCTACAATTCTGGCCGACTTTTTGTAGCCTCTGTTCCAGTGAACCCCAAGTTCGTTCATACCGAACAGGATCCGCCTGTGAACTGGCTTGAGCCCATCGCGCACATCCGGCAAGGCACGTGATACTATAACCGACATGGAGTAGTTGAGATAGCTCTCCTCCATTTCACTGACGATGTTACGGGGAAGAATGTGATCTCGTGTGGTTATTTCCATAGCCATCTTTTATACGTCCAGATTGGTAACAAACTTTGCGTTTTTTTCAATAAACTTCCTTCGAGCTTCTACGTCGGTGCCCATAAGCTCTGAAAATGTTTCGTTCGCTCTAAACCCCTCCTCAATTGTGACTTGAAGCAGGGAACGGCGTTCCGGGTCCATTGTTGTTGCCCAAAGCTGCTCCGGGTTCATTTCGCCTAAACCCTTATAACGCTGAATGTTCACTTTCTGGGTTTTATTTTCTCTCTTGAATCGTTCAACAATAATATCACACTCGTTATCGTCATATGCATAGTGTTCTTTTTTACTTTGACTGATTTTATAGAGCGGCGGTTGGGCAATATATACGTAACCTCCAGTAATAAGTGGTTGCATTTTCCTATAGAGAAACGTCAGTAAAAGAGTTCGAATATGACTTCCATCTACGTCAGCATCTGTCATTAGAATAATTTTATGATACCGCAGCTTTTCACTATCAAACTCTGTACCGGTTGATTCTTCTGGTGAGTCCGCATCGCCAAACCCAGCACCTAACGCGGTGATTATTGACTGTATCTCATTGTTAGAAAGCAGCTTGTCTATTCTTGCCTTTTCAGCGTTTATCACTTTACCCCGAAGCGGAAGAATCGCTTGAAACCTTCTGTCCCGTGCCTGTTTCGCAGACCCGCCGGCAGAGTCTCCTTCGACAAGAAAAAGTTCGCTCATGCTGGCATCCTTACTGGAACAGTCAGCCAATTTGCCCGGTAGAGCCCCTCCTTCCAGCGCACTTTTCCGTCGAATCAGATCCCGTGCCTTTTTTGCGGCCAGTCGGCTTGTCGCTGCCAAGACAGCTTTCTCAATAATCCTTTTAGCTATACTCGGATTTTGTTCTAAGAATTCTTGCAGGCCTTCAAAGACGAAAGAGTCAACTATTCCCTTTACTTCTCCGTTACCCAGCTTGGTTTTGGTTTGCCCTTCAAATTGGGGTTCTGGTACTTTTATAGAGAGTACAGCCGTAAGGCCTTCTCTAAAGTCTGCGCCGCCAAGTGTTATATTTTGCCCTTTCGCTCCCTTGAGCAGGTTGTTTTTTTGAGCGTGGGTGTTCAACCCCCTGGTAAGGGCAGAGCGAAACCCAGAAAGGTGGGTACCCCCCTCTATGGTGTTTATATTGTTTACAAACGTTAGAATGTTTTCACTAAAACCTTCGTTATACCTAAGAGCCACGTCTATAGGAACATCGCCCTTACTAGTGCTAACTGTAATAATTTTTTTGTGAAGAGGATGTGACGCTCCGTCCAAAAGTGCTACAAAGTCCTTCAGCCCTCCTTTGTAGTGAAAGACTTCCTTTTCAGGATCACCCTCACCCCTTGCATCTATAAGAGAAATTTTCAGGTTACTATTAAGGTATGCCAGTTCGCGTAGTCTCTCCGTTACAACTTCCCTGTCCCAATCAACTGCTTCGAATATTTTGCTGTCAGGAAGGAATGTAATTGATGTTCCGGTAGAATTAGCCTTTCCAACCTCTTCAAGCTTAGACGCTGTTTTTCCCATCTCATAGCGCTGTCGATAACACTTTCCATCTCTGCAGACTTCTGCCACCAGCCACCCGGAAAGCGCATTTACAACTGACACACCAACCCCGTGGAGTCCCCCCGAAACCTTATAAGTGCCCTTATCAAACTTACCTCCAGCATGGAGGACCGTCATCACCACTTCCAGTGCAGGAATTTTTTCCTCTTTGTGTTTCTCTACCGGAATGCCGCGGCCATCATCTGAAACTGATATTGAGTTATCTGGGTTGATCTTAACTTCAATATGAGAGCAATATCCAGCCAGTGCTTCATCAACACTATTGTCTACCACCTCATTGATTAGGTGATGAATGCCCCGTTTACCAGTGTCACCAATATACATGGCAGGGCGCCTACGAACCGCTTCCAGTCCCTTTAGGACCGTTATCTTTTCTGCTCCGTAGTCTTTTGATGTTTGGGTTGCTTCTGTCATCTTATGTAAGTCTAATGTTCTTTATTACGGCGCTACCAAGCCTTTCATTCAATCTATTAAGTATCTCTTTCTTTTGCATGGCTATTTCATTTCTCCAAACAGGTGTAGATACTTTAATTATAAGGGTGCCGTGTTTCACTTCCTGTGCCTCGGTATTGTTTGCTATTGATTTTCCCACAACATCACCCCAGACAAGCAACGCCTTGTTTTGTTCAACGGATCTATCAATTCCCGCGCTTTTTAGGAGTGAAGACATTACCTGTTTCAAGCTTTGCATCTTTTCCTAACAATGTTTAATTATAGAGCCTTGGATACATTATTTGCATGTGCCACATTCGGTTTGTGGATTAGCTATTTATTGGGAATTCTTCAGACAAGCTGTCCCTGCCAGGGTCTTGCCGTCCCCGTCACGAGCTTGTCCTCATGGGCATGAGAAGCATGGTGATCTCTTCATTTTCGGCTTGTTTCTCTGGCAGTATAAGTCCAGCGCTTATGGGAGTTTTTAGTTTCAAAACAATCTTTTCTGTATCAAGATGAAACAGCATATCCCTCAGATAGGAGGCATTGTAGCCGAGGACCATGTTTTCGCTATCATATTCAGCCTCTATATCCTCCCTGGCGCTGGAAGAGCTTTCTGGATCCTCTGTTGTAATAGAGCTGCCATCCTTTGACAAATGCAGCATTATTTGCTTTGTCGCCCTATTCGAGAAAATTGCCACTCTTCTTACAGCGCTAAGAAACTTTTCTCTGTCCAAGGTGGCTGTCTTGTCGTTGTCTGATGGTAGAACACTTCGATAATCCGGGTACCGCTCATCTATTATTCTCGAAAAGATCGTTATACCTTCTACAGATATGGTCAGGTGGTTGTCTCCCACCCAGAGTACAACCTCATCTTCGTCACCACTGCCAAGATACTGACCAAGAAGCTGGAGGAATTTTCTCGGTACAATTACATCGCCGGCATACCCTTTAGACTCATAATCTGACCTGTTGCAAACAGAGAGCCTGTGACCATCGGTTGCCACTGCTGTTATGGTGTTTTCCCCAAACGCGAATAACGCACCCATAAGAGCGGGTTTTAGCTCGTCGGCACTCAACGCAAAAATGGTTTTTCCAATAATATCTCCAAGTGTCTGAGCCTTTAAAACAACTTCCTTCTTATTGTCCACCTCGGGTAATTGAGGAAACTCTTCTGCACCAACACCTGGAATGTCATAGTCACCAGTTCCTGTTTTAATTTTAACGCGGTTGTCTTCATCTGCACTTATCTCCAGATCCTCGTCAGTCAGAGCTCCTGTTATTTCCATCAAAGTTCTATGGGGCAAGGCGACGGCACCCTCTTTTTCGATTGTTGAAGTAACGTTCGTGACTAGAGTAATCTCCAGGTCAGTTGTTCGCAATGTTAAAGTATTGTTACTTGCACTCAAAAGAACGCTGTTGAGGATTGGGATGGTAGACCGTGCTGGAGTGGCTTTCGAAAGGTGCTGAAGAGCTTTTTGAAGTTCCTCTTGCTTAACAGTTATCTTCACTTAATTAAGAATACCCCCATAGTGGTTTATCGAAGAATTTTGTACTAAAAACACAGTAAATAATGTTAGTTACAAACAGTGTTTCTACCAACAAGTTTTTAAAATGATATAAATAAAATTGATTAATTGAACTTTAAAAAAATTAATTATAATAAAGGGTGTTGATACGGTTTGTAATAATTTTTTTATGATGATTACTAACGATATAATTTACAATTCTCAAAAAAATTCATGTGGGCATCTTGTGGAAAGGTTTATAGGAAACCAGGAAAATTACAAGTAAAGATATCATTCAAATGTACGTATGTACACAGTTGAGGATTTCTTGCTTAACCAAGATGAGAAAAAGTCAGATTTCTTTTTTTCAAGGGACAGAGACTGAATTTCAGTCCAATGTTCCTTAAGGGTTGGAGCACCACCGGGACGTATGTCATTAATCATCAGAATAACATACGCAGTTTCAACCCAAATAGGATCGGAGACCTCATTCATGGGCAGTGAGGGTAGAATGCGGGCAAGACCAGGATATGGAAGGCTGGATGCTGTTTGATATCCCAAGCGCCCGCCACTTTCTTTTGTAAGTTCGTCATCAGAGTACCGCCTTGCAAAATTACTGAGATCAGCCGCATCTTCAATGCTATCAGCAAGTGCCTTTGCCAGAGCGTAGACACTGTCTTCGTCGGCCTCACTTGGTTTTGGCGTCAGGAGAATATGTCTTGTGTTAATTTTTTCCCCCATGCGTCCGATTGTTTGAATAATATGATACCCAAAAGGGGACTCCACAATGCCGCTAATTTCTCCCCCAGATAAGTCGATAGCAACTTCTTCATATTCGGGAACAAGTGTTCCTCGGGTGGTAAAGCCAAGTTCCCCCCCGTTTCGCGCTGAACCCGGATCGTGGCTGTGTTGAGAAGCAAGTGAACCAAAGTCTTCACCAGAAAGAATACGACTCCGCAATTTTTTTAGCTTTTCAACGGTTCGACTTTTTGTTTCACTTCCAGGTGTTATTGTTAAATGAAGCCACTGTAGGTCATAAAGCTCTGGCAGAACACCAATACTGTCTTCATAAGTTGAGAAGAATCCCTCAACTTCTTTTCTTGAGATATGAATACCTGAAAGCATTTGAGATTGAAATCGTTCAACAATGAGTTGGTCACGAATTTCTGGCCAAAGCTCTTTTTTGAGTTCCCGGATGGTTTTGCCAAAAGCTTCTTCAAGTCTTTTTTCAGAACCAACACGCGATAAAACAGAGGCAAAATGGCGATCTAACGCTGCATCTACTTCCTGCTTATTAACAATAACACTTTCTGCTTCTGCAATCTCTAAGACTACTCGTTGATCAACAAGAGACATCAGCACGTCCTTGGAAAGCTTTTCTAAGCGAGGGTCGTTGTCTTGAGGGTCAAACCCCATGTTGATAGCGGTCATCTGAACGATTTGAGCAACCTCACTTTTTAAAATAATC
The DNA here is from genome assembly GCA_964534955.1 of uncultured bacterium. Classification (GTDB taxonomy): domain Bacteria; phylum Fidelibacterota; class Marinisomatia; order Marinisomatales; family UBA2128; genus UBA2128. Next base: position 8,019 of record CAZHRR010000012.1, on the reverse strand, counting down.
TGTTGTCCAACAATTGCAGCAACACCTTCTAAGGTTTGTTGGGCATAACACATGGATACACAAAAACAGAGAAAGAAAGTGTAAACCAAGTATTTTTTCATTTTATTAAATTCCTTCAAATAAAGCGTCATTTATGTATATATCTGCGTTGGATGCAAGACTATCTATTAATGATTGATAACCTGTCTCACGTTTTTTCAAATATAAGATAGTCGCAATATCATCATAGGATTCATCCAAACTTGCAAAGGTTCCTTTCTTATATAAATCAAGTATATGACAAACGTGAAATCCGTAGTCCGATTTAATTGGGCCGACGATTCTGCCCTTCTCTCTAAATATGGCACTGTTTAATTGAGGTATCAAATCACCATTGCTAACAATAGACACCTGTGCCGTGTGATTTTGAGAAATAGTTGCATGTGCAGCCACCCCATCACTTTTCAAAGCACTAATAACATCTGTAGCGCTTTTTTCAGTTCTAGTAATTACAGTGAATATGCGAGCCTTGTCCTGGTTTCTTTTGAAGGTGGAAATATTCTTTTTATAATACTCTCTCACCTCGTTAGCAGAAACAAATATATTTCTGTCAATGGTTTTTTCTATCACGCTTCTCCACCCCAGAACATCCTTCATTGAAATAATTCCCGCTTCATATACGCTCTTCAGTCCCATATTTCTACCGTATTGGTTGAGAAGTTGGTTTTCAACCCATTTTTTTATGAATTGTTCCGTCTCGGGCGGATATTCATCTACAACACGTAGATCATCGTATATTATAGTATTGCTTCCTACACGAGCTAGAACAACACGATTGTCAATGTTAACACTCGAATCAGAACAACTAAGAAAGCAAAACGCAATAGTCGCACTTATAATTCCAACATAAAACCTGCTGTCAGCCGATGCACTCATGTTATGTAAGTTACACAATGTTGCAACTTTACCACAACAGTAACATCAACAGGTATTTATCAACGAGTATTAATAAAAAACAAATCCAAAATCTAACCAGCTAACCAGCAAAAATGCCCGGGCAACACCTATCACCCGACATGTAATATAACTGACAGTGCTGCTATGTCTGATGGGGTAACCCCAGACACTCGAGAAGCTTGTCCAAGGGTTTCAGGTTTTACAAGGTTAAGTTTTTCGCGAGCCTCTGTTGAAAGAGCAACGCAAGAACTGTATTGAAAATCCATTGGAATTAAGAGATTATCGTTTTTTAGAATTCGCGAAAGTGATCGTTCATGGCGGCGTATATAAGGTGCATACTTAACCATTGCTTCTAACTCGTTGATAATTAAGTAACTTTCATGGCAGCTTAGGTTTTCGGGTAGAACTAACTCACCGTTTTTCAATAGATCTCTGGCTGTAGTAGACGAGGAGAGAAGAAAATTAATCAAAAGATTCTTTTTATAACTATTATTGTTATTTGAAAAATAATCTTCATAATCCAACAGGCAATCTAAATGCTTTTGTCTTCTACAAACCTTAGAATAAACATCGTCTGGCAGCAAACCCAGTGAACGGCCAAAATGAGAAAGTCTTCTATCGGCATTTGTAGAACGAAGCGAAAGTCGATGTTCTGCGCGCGAAGTAAACATCCTATAAGGTTCATCAACGTCTTTTGTGATAAGATCGTCAATTAGAACGCCAATATATGCTTGATCACGGCCCAAAATGAAAGGGGACCTTCCAAGTACAAAGTGTGCAGCGTTAATGCCTGCCAATAATCCTTGTGCGGCGGCTTCTTCGTAACCAGATGTGCCGTTAATCTGGCCCGAGAAAAAAAGACCGTCAACTAACTTGGTTTCAAGCGAAGATTTTAACTGAGACGGAGGCACAAAATCATACTCAATTGCATATCCCGGACGAAAAAGCTCAACACTCTCCAACCCTTTCATAGTTTTTAGGGCATTAATCTGAATATCGGCAGGAAGGCTGGTTGAGAAGCCTCCTGCGTAAATTTGTTTGGAATTACACCACTCTTCCTCTAAAATAATACGATGAGATGATTTTCCTGAAAAACGAGTGATCTTGTCTTCTATAGAGGGGCAATACCTAGGACCAATTGCGGAGATTTGCCCAGAATACATTGGAGAGTTATGAATGTTATCACCTATGAGTTCGTGTGTTGTTTTGTTAGTGTTGGCAGCCCAAGATGTACGGTTTGGTGGTGAGAAGTTCTTTGTTCTAAGTGATAACTGCGTTGGAGGATTGTCACCAAACATCTTAGATAGAGCTGAAAAGTTTATTGTTGATCTTTTCAATCGTGGAGGTGTTCCCGTTTTTAGGCGGCCAACCCTAAATCCAATGTTTTTAAGGGAAGCCGTAAGGCCGCCGGCAGCATCTTCTCCCATTCTTCCAGCAGAGTAACGTTTTTTACCAATATGAATAACGCCATTTAAGAAAGTTCCGCATGTAAAAACAACAGAATCAGAAGTGATAGTTTCTCCGGTGACAAGCCTAATACCACGAATAAGACCACCATCTACAAGTACACTATCAACCTCACCTTCAATAACAGAAATATTACTTTCTAAAGAGACCTTATTCCTTACAACCCTTTCATAGGCCCTCTTATCTGTCTGTACGCGAAGCGCCCTTACTGCTAAACCCTTAGACTTATTTAATGTCTTGAACTGAACGCCAGCAGCGTCGGTAGCAACACCCATATAACCACCCAAAGCGTCTATTTCTCTAACCAGGTGTCCCTTTGCTATACCCCCAATTGCAGGATTACAGGACATACGTGCAATGGACCCACTGTTTGTTGTAATAAGCGCAACGCTGCATCCCAGAGTTGCTGAAGATAGAGCAGCCTCTACTCCTGCGTGGCCACCACCAACAACAACAATCTCAAAAACACCTTTATTTTGTGTTGATTGTTTCACGTGAAACACTATTTCCCAACACAAAAATTATCGAATATGGAGGATAGAATGTCATCGGGCGTGGTAATTCCTACAATAGCATCAATCTGTGATAGTGCAACTCTTAAGTCTGCCAATAAAACCTCTGACGCCTCATTATTTTCTAACGATAATAGTACTTCGTTAAGAGAGAAAATTGTTTTGCGTACCACGGTTTCGTGTCTCTTGTTTGTTAACAACAATTGATCGGATGTTACATTAGAGACCAGCAAGGTTTTAATGTTAGAAAGAAGCAAGGAGATGTTTTGGCCGGTCTTAGCAGAAACAAATAGATGCTGTTTATCAATGTTTAAAGGTTGGTTCTTTGGTGTGAGAAGGTCTGCTTTGTTCATTACAACTAAAAATGGAGAAGAAAATGGTGGGTTGGAAATAGAATTAATTAGATCTTCTGTTGAGGTTAATGCACTCCAAACCCAAAGTACGAGGTCAGCAGAGCGCAACATGTTATGAGCAATCTCAACACCCCGGGCTTCAACGGGGGAATCAGACACTCTGATGCCTGCTGTATCAGCAAACCTTATCGGAACACCATCTATTTCATAAAGAACGTCAATAGAATCTCTAGTTGTGCCGGGTTCTTTTGAAACAATCACCCGATCTTCCTGTAAGAAAGCATTCAGCAGGGATGATTTTCCCACATTGGGCATGCCTCCAATTGCCACCAGCGCTCCTTCCCTAAAAATATGTCCAGCAGAAAAGGTATTAAGAAGAGAAGATAGTTTTTGTTTAAGCTTTGATATGTTGGCAACCCATTCCGACCTTCTGACGGGCTGTATCTCTTCATCAAGAAAATCCAATTCTGCCTCCATGTGTCCAATAATTGAGATTAGATCGTTTCTAATAGTAGTGATTTCACTGGAAAGTGTGCCACTCAGCGCTGACGCCCCAATACGTTGTGATTTTTCTGTTTTTGCTTTTATTATGTCGGCAACAGCTTCGGCTTGAGCTAAATCCATTTTACCATTTAAAAAGGCTCTTTTTGTGAATTCACCCGGTGGGGCAGGAGCTGCACCAACATCAAGACAGGCAGACATAATACTCTTGGGTGTTGAAAGACCTCCGTGACATGAAATGTCCACGACATCTTCTCCGGTATAGGAATTTGGACTTTTATAATAAGTGATAATTACACGGTCAAGGAGTTGGTTTGAGGCGTTATAAATACCAGATAACAAAGTGTGCCCAGGAGAAAATGACGAAACAGGTTTATGTGTGATTGATGAGATAATTTCCAATGTTTTGTGCCCCGTAAGCCGGACGATTGCAAGCGCACTGATACCAGGAGGAGTTGCTTGTGCAACAACAGTTGGAAGATCCCCGTATGGGGACTTAGAATTATTCATTTTGTTTTCGTTTTAGAGGTCGGTATGGAGGGGTGGACCAGGTATTTTTGCTGTAGAATAGTTAGAACATTGAAACATGTATAATAAAGGTTAAGCCCTGACGGGAAGTTGTAAAATATAAACATAAAAAATGCATTCATAATGTACATAAACGATTTTTGTTGTGAAGGTGATTGTGTGGACATGGCTTTTTGTTGATATAGCATAGTCACACCCATTAGGATAGGCAGAACATTGAGGGTGTTCCACCCAAGAAATGGTATAGTAAAAGGAAGATTGAAAAGCTGGTCGGGTTGAGACAGATCAGTTATCCATAATATAAAAGGAGCTCCCCGAAACTCTATTGTTGAGCGAAAAACAGTAAACAACGCAATGAGAATAGGCATTTGTAATAACATGGGTAAACACCCACCCAGAGGATTTACACCATGTTCTTTGTAGAGTTTCATGGTTTCTTGATTCAATCGTTGGGAGTCCCCCTTGTATTTCTCTCGAAGTTCTGCCACAAGTGGTTGAATAGCTTGCATTTCTTTTGTTGATTTATGGCTTTTTCGTGTAAGAGGGTGTAATATAACCTTCACAAGTACCGAAAAAACAACAAGTAACACACCATAATTAGGTATAAATGTATAGAGATTTGTTAGTATCCATAGAATTCCTTTTCCAATTGGGCGGATAGGTGACCACCCCAAATTCATAGTTTGTTCGAGATCAACATCAAGAGCTGCAATACGATCATATTTTAGTGGACCAAGGTAAAGGTCCATGCCCGCATATCCACCCTCAAACCCAATCTGGGTGTTGAGTAAAGGTGCGCTTTTGTTCTTTTTTGTTGAGATGAGGCCTGAGGATGCTCTACCTCTCGGAACAGGAATAAGTGCAGAGGTGAAGTATTTGGTTCTAACTGCAACCCAATCAGTTTGGGCGTTACTACCCCTTGGTTTTTTATCGTCGTTGTCTATACTTAAAACCTCTCCTCCCTGTAAAAGGTTTGCACCGAAATAGTATTTATCGTCTTTTTGGTTTTTTTCTGTAATAGGGAGACCGCTTGACCATATAAAGTAAACTTTGGGTGAAGAGGATTCCATGACTACCTCAGCACCAACCGAAATAAGATAAGAATCTGGATGAAAGGTAAGTGTCTTGGTTGCAGCAATAATCCCCTGGTGATTAAATGTCAGAGAAAGAGGTTCTTTAATATGAAAAGCTTCCCCGTTTTCGTATCCTTCTTCTAGAAGGAAGTTGTATGAGAGCGTATCTATGTCCGCACCTATACGGACAGCAAGCATGGGATTGCCCGCATTTTGATTATTAATAAGATTTACTTTCCCACCCCCCCAGTGATCATAATTTTTTAATTCGTAGGATTGCAGTGTTCCACCCCCCTTAGATGAAATGTTGGCTACATAAAGATCTGTATCTATTGTGAGAACGATTTCCGGCACGGTATCCAAAACGGAAGAGATTGGTTCTGGGGAATATGTTTCTTCCGATTTATAATAGTCTTGTTGCACATGTTCTTGGCTCGGCTTGAAAATGCTGGTCTGACCTTGTATTGCATTATCTACCAGGGTGGAATCTTTAGTTTCTTTTGAGCGAGGTTTTTCATCTGCCAACCCAATCATCTTATAATATTGGGGCATTAGAATTAGAATAAGGGCGATCAGTAGAAACGCCAGGACTGTATTCTTGTTCATAATGTTTTTATGCGGGCCTATAACCACCCCTCGACCATGGGTGGCAACTTAAAATACGCTTCAATGAAAGCAATGTAGCCTTTGAGGGTTTATACTTTATGAAAGCGTCAATGGTGTACTGGGAACAGGTAGGCTCGTAACGACAAGAAGGTGGAAAGAAGGGGGATATTCCAATTCTATAAAGCCTAATGAATGTGATTATGAGAGACACCAAGAACTTCCTCCACGCTGTGAGGACAACGCTCACGACTCTACCTGACACAGCAATAACATTATCAGGTTTTTGTGTTAGTAGGGTTGGGTACAACAAATAATTAAGCGGATAAACGCTTACGACCTTTTTGGCGTCGCCGTCTGATAACGCTGCGTCCGCCTGGTGAGGACTTTCTGGCTCTGAAGCCATGTTTGTTTTTTCTTTTTCGGTTACTTGGTTGATAAGTACGCTTCATTAATTCACTCCATTTCAGCGGCGAAATTAGGCAAAGTTTCCAACTCAACCAATGAAATAGTCGAGAGGCCAAAAACGTTGAAAACATGGGAAAATAGAGTTAGGAATAAGTGGTTTTATGACAATAAATTATAGTTCAACCCCATTGTGAATAAATTGTGGACAACTTTTTATGGATAAACTAAATCTCGTTTGGAAAGGTGTATCAAGTACTGTACGCTCCTCTGTTACAGAACAGACATTTGCTACCTGGTTTGAACCAATTCAACCCGTTTCTATCACAGATATTGAGTGTATAATTGAGGTTCCAAGTAAGTTTTACTATGAGTGGATTGACAGTCACTATAGAAACCTGATTATAGACGCACTGAAAGCGGAAACGGGTAACGACATTCAATTAGATTACAGAATTGCGGGAACAAAAAATGGTGTTAACGCACATAACTCAAGTCCTATAAAAAACACGCCGGCTAATGGTCATATAAAGGATTATGACCAGGGCAGTATGTTAAACAGAAGATATGTATTTAATTCTTTTGTTGAGGGGCCAAATAATCAGTTTGCAAGGGCCGCAGCTCTTTCAGTAGCAACATCTCCCGGCCAGACTTCTTTTAATCCTCTCCTGATCTATGGAGGTGTTGGACTTGGGAAAACGCATCTTATGCAGGCAATTGGGAATGAAGTTTTATCTGGGCAGCGAAGCCGCCGGGTACAGTATACAACGTGTGAAAAATTCACTACTGACTTTGTGTCTGCAATTAAAAGCAACAAAACAACAGAATTTTCTGCACGATATCGCCAAAACGATGTCCTGCTTGTTGATGATGCACAGTTTTTACAGAAAAAAGAACAAACCCAAGAGCAGTTCTTTCACACATTTAACGAGCTTTACCAGCGAGGAAAGCAGGTTGTACTTACTACTGACCGACATCCCAGTGAATTGTATGGCCTAAAAGATCGCTTGGTTTCACGATTCCAATCGGGGTTGATAGTTGACATCCAAAAACCGAGTCTGGAAACAAGGATTGCAATCCTGCAAAGTAAAGCCGAGCAGGACAATCTGGAAATACCTGAGGACGTTTTGGAGTTTATTGCCACGAATATTCAGGACAATATTCGCGTGATGGAAGGGGCTCTTATTAAGTTGCTTGCATATTCTTCTCTTTTTAATACGGACTTGACGATGGACATTGCCGGAAAGGCGCTAAAAGAAACTTTAGGAAGGAAAGGGGTTATATCCCTGAATATCGAGGATGTCATCCGTAGTGTTAGCGGCGCAACTAATGTTCCTGAGAATAAATTAATTGGCAGGGGGAGGACTATGGAGGTGGCTCAAGCCCGCCAAATAGCAATGTATCTCAGCAGGGAGATCGTGGGGACATCTCTGGAAAACATTGGTTTACATTTTGGAGGGCGTGACCATTCTACGGTTATACATGCTTGTCGAACCGTAGAAAAAAGAATGGTAAAGGACAACACCTTTAATCTTAAGGTACAAGGTGTTCGCTCCCAAATCGGCGCCAGCTGATAGCTGTTCATAAAGGAGTTCCCCCGAAAATAGCTTCCATGTAGTTGTAACTTACTGGTAATAAGAT
>CAZHRR010000011.1:18858-27278 GCA_964534955.1 uncultured bacterium | reverse complement strand
ACCAAAACTATCCCAATCCGTTCAATCCTGTCACTACTATTGCCTACGATTTACCCACGCAGGCTCATGTCTACTTGATGATCTATGATATCATGGGCCGAGAGATTCGCACCCTTGTAAACCAGTTTGAAGAATCGGGATATAGATCTGTCATGTGGGACGGTACCAATGACCGGGGGAAGCAGGTTGGAGCGGGTGTGTATCTGTATCGCCTGCAATCAGGAGAATATGCCAAGGTGAGAAAGCTGGTATTGTTGAAATAAGAGGTATCAAATGAGAAAATTACCATTAGGATTGCTATGTATAGTCGCCGTGTTATTTTATACTAAAACAGTTACGGCCACTGATCAAAATATTGCTAATATCTTTGATTATCGAGGAAAGTTCATTGGCAAGATTCAAACCTCTCACCCAAATGACAGACCGTTACCGATCGCCCTCACACAGACGCAAACTGTCACAAGAAATAATGAATCAGTTGAAGTAGCGGTGGGAATATACTTTATAGCTCCACCGGATTTTACCGGTAGTATTTCTAGTCCACTTTCAATAAGGAATTTTGGTTTTGAAGACGTGACTGAGGAGTATTTGCCGAATGAGGAATTGGAAGCAGGAGACATTGAAACCGCAGATGTCAACGGAGACGGGAAAGAGGATATTATTTTTTCCTTGAATACCTTCATTTGTGATAGTACAACCGACTATCGCCCCAGAATCTGGATTCAAACAACAGATGGTAGTTTCGTTGATGAAACACTCGACAGAATGCCTGACGTTTCTACACCAGCAAATGACATTGAACTCTTTGATGCTGATTTAGACGGTGATATGGATATTTTTGTAACGGGATTTTCCTGCGAAACAATACTAATAGTAAAACCAATAATCGATAAGAGAGGTCTTTCATGAAAACCAAACATATTTCACTTTTTTTCACTTTAGCTCTTATTTTTGTTCCATTACTCTTTGGTCAGGATGTCCACAGCCAAATCCGGGAGATGGAGCGGTCTCGTTTCCTCCGTATGGGGGAGAGGTTCATATCAGAAATAACCAAAGATCTGGTGTCTGATTTTGATGTGACATACTATCGGCTGAACCTTGACATTGATCCCTCCACGGAGATTGTATCAGGTGACGTCACAACAAAAGCAGCATCAATTACTACGGGACTCAACGAGATCACACTCGATTTCTTTGATAACATGATCGTTGATTCTGTTACCTCAGAAGTCGGGCTCCTCAGCTTCACACATGCTGATGATGAACTGACAGTTGAACTTGATGGAATTTATGAGGAAGGGGAGATATTTGAGGTAACGGTCTATTACAGCGGTCATCCTGTTGACGCCGGCGGTTTTGCATCCTTTGATTTTAGTTATCATGGAGGTGTACCTATAATCTCCACGCTTAGCGAACCGTTTGGCTCACCTACATGGTGGCCGTGTAAGGATGATCCGGCTGATAAAGCCGATTCTGTAGATATAATCATCACTGTGCCGGAGGAATTAGTTGTAGCATCAAATGGTCTACTGATGAGTGAAACCGACAACGGGGATGGAACAAAAACATTCTTCTGGGCAGAACGGTATCCGATCAGCACCTATCTGGTTTCACTAGCCATTACCAATTATGAGGTTTTCTCGGACTACTATTACTATTCCTCCCCAGGATCATTCGGAGGCACAGACTCCATGGAAGTGAAATTCTTCGTCTATCCTGAAGACTTGGCCGATGCTGAGGAAGATTTCAATGTAACCGTTTCCATGATTGAGTATTATGCAACTGTGTTTGGAGAATATCCATTTATAGAAGAAAAGTACGGTATGGCAGAATTTCCGTGGGGTGGTGCTATGGAACATCAAACCTGTACCAGCTACGGGTCGTGGCTCATTCAAGGCAATCATTATTATGATTGGGTCAATGCTCACGAATTGGCTCATCAGTGGTTTGGTGACCTGATCACCATGAGGTATTGGTCGCATATCTGGTTGAATGAAGGTTTCGCCTCATATGCGGAGGCATTGTGGGAGGAGAATCTTGAAGGCATTCAAGGCTATCTTGATTATATGGATGGCATGGACTACGGACTATTCCCAACCTCCGTCTTTGTTTACGATTCCACAAATATTAATTCCCTGTTTAGTTCCACAGTCTATGACAAGGGTGCATGGGTGCTGCACATGTTGAGACACGTTATAGGGGATTCCGTCTTTTTTGAAGCAATGGTGGATTACCAGCAGACATATGCCTTCGGAAACGCTACCACAGAAAACTTCCGGGATATATGTGAATTTCATTATGGAGCTGACCTGGACTGGTTTTTCGAACAGTGGGTTTATGGGCTGTATCGCCCTAGCTACGAATACGTCTGGTACGACTCCACGGCAGGAAGTGATCACATCGCCAAGCTGGTCCTGAACCAGGTACAGACCAATACCGGTTTGTTCAAGATGCCGTTGGATATCGAGCTGACTACTGTCTCTGGAGATACAACGATTGTTGTCTGGGACAGCTTGGAAACTCAGACATTTGAGTTTGCCATGGATGAGGAAGTCATAAATCTGGAGATAGATCCGGACGGCTGGCTCTTGAGAATCCTGCAGCAAACTGATATTTTCACAGTAGGCGGCTATACCTATGATATTGAAGGGCCCACGCTGCTGCAGGATGTGATGGTCTATTTTGTCAAGATCAACGAACAGGGTAGTGTTGAATCAATCGACTCTACGCTGACGGATGCTGCCGGGCACTTCACACTGCAGCTCTTACCGGGATTATACGCAATTTCTGCAGTTAAAGAGGAATACCTGTCGCCCCCAACTCAATTCAGAGAAATAAGTGGTCCAATTTCTGAGCTTGAATTTATTCTGAGTGCTCCTGCCTTTGCAGCGGATACTGATTCAATCGTAGTCTTCTTGGAGGAAGGTGAAAGCATCAGCGATACAATTCTCGTTGAGAATACAGGCAGTGGTCAATTGCTTGTAAGCATTGCACCTGTTTCCATAGGCGGTCTACTTTGGAGTTCATCAGGAACCCGGAACCTCCCACATTTACTCCAGTCGAATGTTGATTTCTCCTTCTTGAATGAGTTGGAAGATGAGAGGACACTATCCACGAGCCAACCGGAGGATTCACTATGGCAGCGTATATATGCTGATCCTGTAGACAATGCCGACGGAACGCTGGACTTGTACGAGACTTGGATGCAAGTCAATAATGGTCAGCTTTATCTGAAGGTTACATTTCACCATGCTTACGGTGACTTGAGTGAGTTTCAGTATGTGATTCTCATGGATACCGATGGCGATGTCGATACAGGACTGAATGTAGGTTGGTTTGGAGCTGATTTCATAATTGCTGTAAGTGATTTTGGTGGAATCTACGGTGTTGTAGTGAACAGCAGTGGCAGCCTTGTGTCTCTGGCCAGCTATGAAGATGTTGTGCCGGGCCGTGATGAATTCACTGTTGGTTTCCCGCTTAATTCGTTTGGTTCTGTGGACATAATGACAATGATTTCTCTGGGTCAGAGTTTAACAGGCTCGTTTGCCGATGTCGATTATGCTCCCGATAACAATTATGGCTATTTCCTTTTTGGCACGGAGATGAATAACTGGTTAACTGTTGAACCTCTCTTCGACTTCATCAATTCTTCAGAAATAGCCTCTATAGAATTAACCATCGATCCTGAGGGTCTGGATGCAGGACATCATGAAGTTAACCTCATTTTCGGCAATAATGAACCTGGGGGTGAACCTCAGATTATCCCGGTGGTATTCGACTATATAGCAGGTATTGATGAAGATTATCAGTTACCTGAAATCTTTTCCCTTTCTCAGAACTATCCCAACCCATTCAACCCAGTCACTTTAATCAAGTATGACCTGCCTGAACAAAGTCACGTGAAAATTGTCATCTACGATATGCTGGGCAGGGAGGTAAAAGAACTGGTAAATGGTGAACTGGTGAGTGGTTATCATAAGGTAGTATGGGATGGCACGGACAGTTTTAATGAACCTGTGAGTGCGGGTGTGTACCTGTACCAGATCAAAGCAGAAGGGTTTGTGCAAACCAGAAAGATGATCTTGCTTAAGTAGATAATATTACACCCTCACCCTTGCCCTCTCCCATCAAGGGAGAGGAGTCCTTTGTCACGAATCTATCATTATTCTAATTCAATGATCTCCAAATGGATGATTAACCGCTTAAGTCTTCTCCCCCTCGACGGGGAAGAATAAAAGAGGGGGTGGTATTTTTTCTCACTATCCCGTCGTGACGGAATAAGACGCCTCACATTTCCTGAGGCGGTGTAAAACCGAATAAAACCATCACTGATCCAGAAACGGGTCAATGATCGGTGGAAGTAAATGCCGCCTTCAATAACCACCCATGTTGATTCAATGACGGCTATTGGGGAGTAGATGAATGGTGCTGTTGAAATAACACCTTCTAATAATACTGTCAAACATCTAGCATCTATCGGTCTAACGTCTAACGATTATTGGAAATGTCTTTTAAATTGGTGAAATTGGGTTGATATGCCAGCTTGGTTCAAGAGAGAGAAGGAAAAACTTCAGACCACAGAACGCCGTTCTATCCCCGATGGACTTTGGGAAAAATGTCCCGGCTGCGGGGAGATCCTGTTTCGGCAGGAACTGTCGAAGGTCTTGTGGGTCTGCCAGAAATGTGAGTATCATTTCCGGATCAAACCTCAGGATTATGTGAACCTCCTCCTCGATGGAGGGAAATACGAAGAACGCGATGCCGGGATGGTTCCGGGCGACCCACTCAACTTTCATGCTCGCAAGAAATATACCGAACAGGTAACTGCCGCCCAGGAAAAGACAGGACAAAAGGAAGTCATGCGAATAGTTATCGGGAATATAGGAGAACAGAAGGTCATTATGGCAATCATGGACTTCTCGTTCATTGGCGGGAGCATGGGATCCGTTGTGGGCGAAAAGCTCTCTCGAGCCATTTCATACGCAATAGACGAATCATTGCCTCTCATCACCATCGCAGCTTCTGGCGGCGCCCGCATGCAGGAAGGTATTATTTCACTCATGCAGATGGCAAAGACGTCTGCGAAGCTGGCTAAACTGGCGGAAGCGGGAGGGCTCCACATCTCCATCCTGACGGATCCTACCACCGGCGGAGTTACGGCCAGCTACGCCATGCTTGGAGATTTCATCCTGGCTGAACCGGGTGCCCTCATCGGATTTGCCGGTCCGCGTGTCATCAAGCAGACAATTGGTCAGGATTTACCGGAGGGATTTCAGCGGGCTGAGTTTGTGCTGGAAAAAGGATTTATTGATCATATTGTCTCCCGTCGTGAAATGAAAGAGACCCTCATCAGGATCATCAAATTTGCCCATGCCTGAACCGCTCATACTGGTGACCAACGACGACGGTGTCTCTTCTAGTGGCATTATTGCACTACGGGAATCTGTCGCGGATTTAGGCCGTGTCATTGTTGTGGCGCCTGAGACGGAAAAGAGTGCTGTCGGTCATGCCATTACTATTGCTGATCCTATTCGAATTCGGGAATTACCTGAAGAAGATGGTTTCTCGGGATTTGCTGTCGGCGGCACACCTGCAGATTGCGTGAAACTGGCGGTTCGTGCCCTGCTGGACAACACTCCTGATCTTATCCTCTCTGGCATCAATCACGGCGCCAATGTAGGGATGAGCGTTCTGTACTCAGGTACTGTCTCCGCAGCAACGGAAGGTGTTATCCTGGGAATCCCTTCTATCGCCATTTCTCTTGATTCTTGGACATCAGATGATTTCTCCTATGCGGGAAAGATAGCCCGTTCGTTTGCATCCAAAGTGATTGAGAGCGGCTTGGAACCTGGCGTAGCTCTCAATATTAATGTACCCTCTGTACCGGAAGATGAAATTCAAGGCATTCATCTAACTAGACAGGGACGCAGCTATTATGAAGAGACATTCGAGCGCAGGACAGATCCCAGGAAACGTTCGTACTACTGGATGGACGGATTTCTTGTCCAGCCTGATAAAGAGCTCGACGTGGATGACGTGGCTCTTGCAAGTAATATCGTTTCCGTAACACCCCTCCACTACAATTTGACGCACAACGAATCCTTGACCAATTTGGCTCTGTGGGAGTTATTCGATAATGGCATCGCATAGAGAGACAGTTTTTATACTCGATTTTGGCTCTCAGTACACACAACTAATTGCCCGGCGGGTTCGCGAACAAAATGTGTTTTCTCAGATTGTTCATCACTCTATCCTCACCAGCGAGGTGGAGAAGGTAAAGCCGGCAGCGATCATTCTTTCAGGCGGTCCCTCCAGCGTTTACGGTGAAGATGCCCCGGAATTTGATGACGGAATCCTCGATCTCGACATTCCAGTATTAGGAATCTGTTACGGACTGCAGCTCATGATGGATCACTTCGGAGGGGAGGTACATTTCAACGGCACTGGCGAATATGGGTTTGCCAAGATCCACAACGAACCTGACAGCCGGCTATTAGCTCAAGTACCGGATGATTCTCAGGTTTGGATGAGCCACGGAGATGAAGTGGATGCTGTACCGGAAGGTTGGAACATCTCAGCAAAATCTTCTAACGGTATCGTCGCTGCGGTAGAGCACAAGGATCGGCCTCTCTTTGGTACACAGTTTCATCCGGAAGTAATTCACACAGATGAAGGAAGACGGATATTGACTAATTTCCTTTTCGCAGAAGCACACTGTACAGGTGATTGGAAGCCAGCATCCTTTGTGAATGAGACAGTGGATGTGATTCGGCAGCAGGTAGGTGATAAACATGTTTTGTGCGGAGTCAGCGGAGGAGTCGATTCTTCCGTTGTAGCTAAACTACTTCACACAGCCATCGGTGATCGGCTTCGGCCAGTGTTCATTGATCATGGACTGATCCGGAAACACGAACGACAGTATATCGTTGGTACTCTCCAGTCCGGTTTGGGATTGGAGATCGAATATCACGACTATTCTGCTCGATTTCTGGAAAAACTCAAAGGCATCACAGAGCCTGAGGAAAAAAGGAGGATTATCGGAGAACAGTTCATCCGGGCTTTCGAGGATGTGGCTAAGTCTGGCCAGTCAGCTGAGTTTCTTGCTCAAGGGACCCTATATCCTGACGTAATAGAGAGTGGAGGGATCCTCGGTACTGCAGATATTATCAAGTCTCATCACAATGTTGGCGGATTGCCTGAGGAAATGGACTTTGATCTGGTAGAACCTTTGAGGGAACTTTTCAAGGATGAAGTGCGTCAAGTAGGACGTGAATTGGGGATCCCAACTGAAATTCTAGGCAGGCATCCATTCCCAGGACCGGGACTGGCAGTTAGAATTATTGGTGAGGTTACTTCCGAACAGCTTGAGATTCTACGGGAGGCAGACGATATTTTCATTCAGGCATTGAGAGACAATGGAATTTATGACGACATCTGGCAGGCATTCGCTGTACTTGTTCCCGTGAAGACTGTGGGAGTTATGGGTGACCGGAGGACCTATTCCAATCTGATCTCTTTGCGGGCAGTCACGAGTCACGATGGCATGACTGCGGACTGGTTTCGTATGCCTCAAGAAGTATTGTCGGCTGTTTCCAGTAAGATTGTTAACTCTGTTAGAGATGTAAATCGGGTTGTGTATGACATTAGTTCCAAACCACCCAGTACCATTGAGTGGGAGTAATATTTGCTATGGTAATATTACAATTTCTCACTCCCCATCTTTTTGATCTGCTTGTGGAGTTGACGCATAAACCGTTGTTATTTGAATGTTTTCCCCCTCTTCTTTATAAGAGAGGGGGTGTCCGCCGATCCCACGGGGACTCCGTGGAGCTGGCGGACGGGGGTGAGTTAAAACCATTAGAAAAGACAGCAACAATAATATTTCAGATTACTACAACGGTTAATTAGTAGCCAATGAACTACTCGATTAAAAAACTATACAATATCGGGCTTCAGCCCAAGAGGAGAGGCGTTAGGAATTGGGCTAAAGCCCCTTTTCTATCGTTGAATACCCCCACTTTATGCACAGCATCCTGTGGAAAAGGTGGGGTAAGTAAAAAGGAAAAGTTTACCTGCCCAACTATTACTTTCGGGAGGGTACGTGTAGAATGTTGAATATTCAAACTCACAATCTACACATTAAACTATCTATATAAGGGATATTGTGCTGAGCTACAAATGAAGGAGAACTAAGATGTGCGGAATAGTAGGATATCTTGGTGACAAAGATTCAGTGCCCATTCTGTTGAATGGGCTTCGCAGATTGGAGTATCGAGGTTACGACTCCGCCGGTATCGCCACTGTCGATAGGGATATTGTGAATTTAGTGAAGAAGAAAGGTAAGGTAAGCAAGCTCTGCAGCCTGGTTGAGGACTCACCCCTACGTGGAACTGTAGGTATTGGTCATACCCGCTGGGCTA
>CAZHRR010000011.1:0-18848 GCA_964534955.1 uncultured bacterium | reverse complement strand
ACGGTGAACCAAATGATGTAAATGCTCATCCTCATTTGGACGATTCAGGCAAGCTGGCATTGGTTCACAATGGTATTATTGAAAATCATGATACCCTCAGGCAGGTACTTTCTGGAAATGGAGTTATCTTTAAAACAGAGACCGATTCAGAGGTCCTGGTTCAATTGATTGGTGAAATTTATAACGGGGGTGATATTTCATTTGAAGATGCTGTCCAGGCAGCATTGTCAGAGGTTGTGGGAGCATACGGAATAGCTGTGGTAAGTGCCGATGAACCTGATAAGCTCATCTTGGCGAGATTGGGCAGTCCCCTTGTTCTGGGAGTTGGAGACGGTGAATACTTTGTCGCTTCTGATGCATCGCCTATCATTGAGCATACCCGTAATGTCATCTACTTGGATGATGGCGATATGGCGATCATTAACCGGGATGGACACAGGATAAAAAGAATCGCAGAAAATCACTTTGTGCCCAAAAGGATAGAGAGGATAGAATACGATATTGAAGCTATTGAGAAAGAAGGCTTCGATCACTTCATGCTTAAGGAAATTAACGATCAGGCACATACCATCACTGATACTCTTCGAGGACGGCTTCAGAAGGATGGTTATCGCGCTCACCTTGGCGGATTGGCAGATTATCTCGGCCACATCGAGAATGCAAAAATGTGCTACATCACGGCATGTGGAACATCCTGGCACGCTAGCCTTATAGGGGAGTATCTCCTCGAGGAATATGCAGGTATGAACGTTAAGGTGGAGTATGCATCTGAATTTCGATATAGACGGGCAGCTATAAATCCTGAGACTGTGGTAATTGCTGTTAGCCAGTCGGGAGAAACTGCGGATACATTAGCATCAGTGCGAAAAGCTAAAGATGCCGGGGCTCTAACGGTTGGTATTTGCAACGTTGTTGGCAGTACCTTGGCACGGGAGACAGATTGTGGTATTTATACTCATGCCGGCCCGGAGATAGGTGTAGCTTCCACCAAGGCATTTACCGCACAGATTGCTGTCTTTATGCTCATGGCTTTGCAATTTGGCCGCCAGAGAGGTCTTTCTATAGCTGAAGCAAAAGGGATTGGTGACGCGCTTCTCAATATCGGTGATCATGTGCAGAGTCTTCTCGACCGTTCTGATGAAGTTTATGAAATTGCTCAAAAGTACACGGGAATTAATAATTTTCTCTATCTCGGAAGAGGCCTCAATTTCCCTGCCTCCCTCGAGGGTGCCCTCAAATTGAAGGAAATCTCATATATCCACGCCGAGGGCTATCCCGCTGCAGAAATGAAACACGGTCCTATTGCCCTTATTGATGAAAAGATGCCAGTGGTTTTCCTTGCACCACATGATCAAACATATGATAAGGTGTTGGCAAACATTCAGGAAGTAAAGGCACGAAAGGGCAGAATCATAGCAGTAACAGATCGAGTTGAGAATGAACTTCTAGAACTTGCAAATCATATTATCGAAGTCCCTCGAGTTCATCGGGTTGTATTTCCTATTCTGGCTACTATTCCTCTTCAGCTATTGGCGTATCACATGGCTGTCATGCGCGGCTGTAATGTGGACCAACCTCGCAATCTCGCAAAAAGTGTAACTGTAGAATAGCATATCTGTTATTCATATGCGTATGGTTCTCTACAACAACCCTTTTCGATTCATCATTATGCTGATCCTGTCTTTCGTGATTTTACACGAGGATGCGTCACCTCAGTTCAGGAACAGGGGCAATTTGCGCAAGAGGAAACCAGCTCAAACTGCAGCTGTTTCCCAAGTTCAGTTTGATCGAGCTGTCAATCACTACAATTCAGGACGTTACTACAGTGCACTGGATTTATTTCGCAGACTTTCATCTTATCCACCTGAGGTGAATCCACGTCTGTCCGCCAGTATGATGATGACCATGAAGTCGTATTACCGGATTGGTAAGTACGATGATGCCTTTGAGATAGGAAGAAAGTTTCTCGAGGAGTTTCAGGTCAGTGCATACAAAGATGATGTATATGATCTGTTTGGAGATATTTCAGCATCACAGAATTGGTACCAGTCAGCTGCTATGCATTGGCTTACTGCTCGCAGCATAGCAGAGGATCCGTTTTTGAAAGAGAGAATTGATGAAAAGCTGATACAGCTTTCGAAAGGATTCCTCAGTCAGAATGAGGTCAAGGATCTTCTGAGTAGTGAATCACATCCCACAAGCCGTTCCATATTGAATCTGATTACTGCAGGTGGTCTTATTCGAGCAGGTGATCCTGATGGTGCTGCTTTGGTTCTCTTTCGCTTAGATCTGGAATCTCTCCCTTCTATTTATCACCGTACTTATGATGAGTTTCGGAAACAGACATACGGTCAACCTATGGAGACAGTAATAGTTGGCGTGGTGGCGCCTGTCAACGGACCATCTGCTCCTGAGGGTCGTGCATATCTGAAGGGAATTCAAGAGGCTATTGACCGATTCACCGACAGCAGTTTTAGCTTGGTGCTGGAAGTAACGGATAACGAAGGTGATGACCTGAAGACGACGGAGTGCATCCTCTCCTTAGCTGCTAACACAAACGTTGTAGCTATTCTGGGTCCCCTTTCCACATCGGGATCCATATCAGCAATAGCCACAGCCGCTCAATCGAAGATTCCCCTAATTATTCCCATCGCTTCCAGGTCGGAACTCACCAACTCTAGGAAATATGTTCTCCAACTCAACAGCAGTCTATTCCAGCAGGGAAAATATGCAGCTGAATACGCTGTAGGTGAACTCGGTTTAGAGACAGTAGCTGTAGTAGCCCCGAGAGACCGGTTTGGTAAAGAGCTGACAGACGGATTCCTTCAGCAGGCAGATGCCCTGGGTGCTGATGTGGTAACTGTCGAATGGTATACCGGTATCCCCATAGATATCGGAGTTCAATTGCGCAGTTTAAGGGAAGTAGCTTTTGAGTTAGCAGTACCTGATACTGAGGTTGTTTTTATGGATGCAGTCTTGGATACCCTGGACAGTACTTTCGTAATTAATGTAACGGATTTCTTTCCCGAAGAAGTTGTCATCGAAGAAGAGGATGACGTTGACTCCACTAAGATTGTTCTATCGACCATTGATGCTGTCTATTTACCCATTCACACTGGCGACATCCAGTACGTCGCATCTCAATTCGCTGCTCACTTGCTTGATACACAACTTATTGGAAATGGAAGCTGGTATGATCCATTTGAGATGAGAGACGATCTAATAACAGGAAATGTAGAGGGGATGATTATAGTCTCAAATCTGGTGGAACCTGAGCACTCAAGTTCTCAGAAGAAGTTATCTTTTTCACAGAAGGAATTTTCCTCGCGAAGGGAATTTCTAACGGCACTTGCTGGTCATGATGCCATTGAATTTCTTGCTGCTAATCTTGGGAGCAATCCTACCCGAGCTAACTTGATGGCATCATTGGAAAAGCCTCAATTCTTCCGGGGTACTTCGAGGATCCATTCCTTCACTAAGTTGTCTCCCAAAGTCAATTCTGCCAGCAGCATCCTGAAGTACCATCGTGGGAACTTTGAAACTGTGGCGGAAATTATAGCCGACACATTAGCTTCAAATTCACCGTCTGCACCTTAGTTTTATTGTGTGTCCAGCAAACGAAGTAAGACTCTTCGATCTTTCCGGATCGTTCACTGTCGGTAATATAAATGCAATTGCCGGGATGATAAATAGCCCTGGTAAAGAAGCATTCGAAGATGAAAGAGTTCGTCTGGCTGAGCAAGCCAAATTTTCAGTAGATAATATTGCTTACGGATATCAGATTCATTCTGCAACCGTTAATCTCGTGGAATCAGGTGGATATGCAGGGGAAGGGGATGGGTTGATAACAGCAAACTCTGAAGTAGCGCTGACTATTCAGGTAGCGGATTGTGTCCCTCTATTCATTCATAGCAGAGATAATTGTGTATTAGGACTCTTTCATGTCGGATGGCGAGGCGCCATAGCAGGAATCGTCGAGAAAGGTATTTCTCTCATGGCAAATCACTTAGATGCTGCTTCCGCTCAGATGGAAGCTGTTTTAGGTCCCGCAATAGGTCCCTGCTGTTATGAGGTCAAAGAGGATGTTGCTGATCGTTTCCCTAATTTCTTTCTGAGTAGGAAAGACGAGGAACAGCATTGTCTTGATCTCCCCGCATTTGTAAGAACAACTCTGATAAATGCTGGCGTGTCTCAGGATAATATTCATGTAGATGGGCGGTGTACGTTCTGTTCATATGAAGGGTTTCATTCATTCAGGCGGGATGGAGATTCGGCTGGGAGAATTATCTGTTTCTTCGGAAGAAAGTAGTTTATCTTCTTGTTCCTAAGACGCTTCACCCGATAAATTTCACGATACTATGACCACCAGCGAAAGCATATTTCTGGGCATCCTGCAAGGTATTACTGAGTTCCTTCCTATCAGCAGTTCCGGGCATCTCGCCGTAGCTCAGCAAATAATGGATGTGAGCCAACCGGGTGTAAATTTTGAAATTGCTGTTCATCTGGGTACTCTTTTAAGTATCTTTGTAGTTTTGTGGAAGGAAATACGAGAGGTTGTAGCAAATCTCAGTTCTAAACTGAATCAACGCCTGATTCTCAATGTGATTATTGGAACTATTCCTGCTGCGATTTTAGGTCTGACCATGAAGAGTGAAATTGAAACGGCGTCGGAATATCTTCCCGCTGTGGGAGTCGGTTTTCTGGTATCAGCATTGTTTCTTTTCCTTATGCGATTTGCAACCGATATTACCATGAAAATGAACAGCACAAAGGCAATCATCGTCGGTTTCGCTCAAGCTGCAGCGCTATTCGCGGGAATCTCTCGTTCCGGTATGACCATAAGCTCTGCTACACTAATGGGAGTTAAAGCTCAGGATGCATTCCGCTTTTCATTTTTTCTTGCTATACCAGCAATCTTTGGTTCTGGGATTCTTCTACTCAAAGACTTATCCTCTCAGGATGTAACCGGTGACTCTATTCTGGTGATGGGCGCTGGTGCGATGACAGCATTTGTGGTCGGCATTGGAGCATTGCACGTCCTGCGGCGATTTCTCATAAGAGGAAAACTACACTGGTTAGGATTCTATTGTTTAGCTATGGGAGTACTAAGCTTTCTGATCTGATATGGATGCTGTTGCGATAGGATTTGTTGTTTACCTGGTAATTATCCTCATTGTCGGGTTTATTACTGCCCGCTTGACTAAGACACTGCCGGACTATTTGCTGGCAGGGAGACGGCTTGGTCCGTGGGTAGTAGCGTTTTCTGAAAGAGCATCAGGTGAAAGTGCATGGATGCTGTTAGGATTGACTGGTCTGGCATACGCTACAGGATTTGGAGATCCAAGCGGTGAAAAACTTGAGCCGGCTCTCTGGACAGCATTCGGAGGAGTGGCTGGCATTGCCGCTTCATGGTTCCTTGTGGCACAGAAGCTCCGCCAGCAATCAGAAGAACTGGGAGCTCTCACTCTCCCACGGTTTTTTGAATTGAAGTTCAGGGAAAAGGATCCTGTTCTTCGCTTTGTTGCCACAGGCATTATTACGTTTTGCTTTGCTTTTTATATTGCTGCCCAATTTGATGCTGCCGGTAAAGCGCTCAGTCAGACGTTTGGTTGGCAGGAGATGAGTGGAGTACTTGTTGGTGCTGCGATAATAGTATTCTATACTTTCATGGGTGGATTTTTTGCTGTCGCCTGGACCGATTTTGTTCAAGGGTGGATAATGCTCATTACACTTATTGCCTTGCCGCTTGTAACCTTGTCTCTCCTGGGGGGATGGGAAGGGCTTACTGAGACCGTTGCTCAAAAGACTTCTGTAGAACATGCTTCTTCGTTGCTTGCACCAACAGGAGGCAGGACCGGATGGACACTGCTCGCCGGAATCTTGGGAGGTTTCGGTGTAGGATTTGGTTACGTCGGGCAGCCTCATCTACTGGCGAGATACATGAGTATCCGATCAGTAACAGATGTGAAACAGGCGCGGAAAGTGGCTATCAGTTGGGCAGTTCTGGCATATGGCGGAGCTGTTCTGATGGGGATTGTTGCTCTGGGTTACTTTGGTCCCGAAAATGAACTTTTCATGAATACGAATGGTAATTTTGATGCTGAGCTCATGATGCCCCAGCTGGCCAAGGAGATGTTCCCGGCTTGGTTTGCAGGGATACTCATTTGCGGTGCACTGGCTGCCATGATGTCCACTGCAGACTCACAGCTTCTCGTGACAACTTCTGCCATTTCAGAGGACGTATATCACCAAAGCATTAATCCTGATGCAGAACAGGCAGATCTTGTAAAGTTATCCAGAATTGTGACTCTGATTATTGGTGTTGCAGCCATATTTCTCTCTCAGCTTCCAAAATCCATATTTGATAAGGTCCTCTTCGCATGGGGTGCTCTGGGAGCGGCATTTGGCCCGGCGTTAATTCTTACCCTTTGGTGGAAAAGGACTACCCGGAATGGAATATTGGCCGGAATGTTTACAGGTTTTTTGACCATTATTATCTGGGATAATTTTGTAGATATAGCTCTTTATTCCCTTGTACCGGGGTTTATTTTTGCTATTTTAGCTGTGGTGTTGTTTTCATTGTTAGGTAAAAAGCAGGATGTAGTTAGATGAAGCTTGATTATCGAGATGTCATAAAAAATATTCAGTCAGGGAAAGTAGAGCCTGTCTACTTTCTGAACGGGAATGACTTTTATCTGCAGGACTATTTTGTTCAGAGAGTAGAGAAATCTTTAAAGTTAAAAAATGACTCTTTTGCAAAGGTATCGCTTATGCCAACAACAGGGGAGACAGCCGGCATTCTTCAGGATTTGCAAACTATTCCGCTGTTTCCAGAGCCGAAATTATTTGTAATCAGGAATCCTTCTGTGTTCATAGATAAGGCACGGAAAGAGCTACTGGACTATTGTGAGTCTCCCAACTCGAGCAATTATCTGATTCTCATTATTGATGACTATGACTGGCGAAAAGAGCTGAACAAACAATTGGCAGACATAATTGGACAGATCAATACATCACCACCGTTTGAAAGCCAAATGGGAGGATGGATCCGCTTTCTCTTCAAGCAGGCAAACTTAGAAGCGACTGATCAAGCTGTCGAGCACCTGCAGGAACTTGCAGGAGATACTGTTTATCATGCTGCGAATGAAATCGAGAAGATAAGTTTGGGGGTCGAAAAGGGAAGCATTGTGAGTGATGAGGATGTATTTCGGTATGCTGGATGGAACAGAAATTACTCTCCCAAAGATCTTCAGGATGCTGTCGGAAGAAGAGATTTGGTAAATTCTCTTCGATTGGGAGGTAAACTATTAGATGGGGGAATGCAGTTGTCTGCTTTGATAGGATATATTACTACTCTATTTCTAGAGATGAATTTCAGGAATATTCGAATGAACGGCGAAAAGTTAGATAAAAGGGAACTCTGGCTTTCAAAGGACGTAAGAAAAAAAATGCCTCAATATCAGGCATTGTATAGGGAGGATGAGTTAAAATCTATTTTCAGTTTTCTCTTAGAGGCTGATAAGGACGTAAAAAATAGTGCTTCAGAAGATGACAGAATACTCGTATCGCTCTTCCATAGAATTATCAGGGGAAATGACTGAAAAAGCCTACAGTGATGAAGAACTGATCAGCCGTTTTCAAGATGGTGATGAGTACGCATATGTAGAGCTTGTTAATCGTTATCAAGACCGGTTGATGAACTTCACTTATAGATTTTTTGGTGATATGGGAGATGCTGAAGATGTAGTACAAGATACACTTATGAAACTGTACACTCACAAACATTACTATCGTAATATCGCCAAATTTTCTACCTGGATATATACTATAGCTTCCAATCTTGCCAAGACTGAACTGCGAAAGAGGAAACGTCGGCCACAGACTCCTATCAGTCAGATGGGCTTGGAAGGGCAGGACTGGGATGTTCCCGATGAAGACAAGACAAATGAAGAGATTGAAGGTCGTTATAATGAGTCTGAGATTCAGCGTGCAATGCTGAAACTGCCTCTTCATTTCAGGACGGCAGTGATCTTTCGAGATATTCAGGAACTTTCATATGAAGAAATCAGTAACATACTCGATGTTCCGCTTGGAACAGTCAAGTCACGGATAAACCGTGCCAGATTGCAGCTTCAAGAAGAGCTGAAACATGTTAAAGAAATCAGGAGAACATGAATTTGATGAATTGCTACAAGTTTCGGGATTCAATATCCCAATACATAGATAAGGAACTTTCGATTCAGGATATCAAGCGCTTCAATATTCATCAGGAAAAGTGCAGTTCTTGTCAAGAGACGTATAATTCTGTGGTGGATGTTGTTACTTCCATGAAGCGTGTTTCTTCGGTGGGTGTGTCCGCTGATTTTGGTGATCGTCTTCAGAAACGTATTCGCCGGGAGTCTACCCGTCAGCATATCCGAAGTAGAAGGATTGCTCCTGTTCAAAGTCTCGGATTGGAGCCCAGGTATGCAATCGCATCCGTTGCTGCAGTAGTTGCTATCTTGGTAATCTCCGTCAGTTTCTTTACTGGTAGTGATAATAACATTCCAGTAATTGGAGATACGCCCACGTTATTTACTAAAGAGGTGGAACCTAAAGCGACAAAACCTTTACCGGAATCTCCCACTCCATCCAGTTCTTTTGCAGCAGGTTCAAATGCAGATTCTTCCTCGGAAAAGGTGCCGGTAATCCCGGGTCATCCCCAAATTCCGGAAGGCCAGGCAAGACAAGTAAGCGGAAAGTAGATTTACATTACTTGACTCTCCTTTCTTTTTTTCTCCTCGGTGCTTAACTTATCTCCGTGAGTAATCCAAAGCACCTGACAGACATTCTTACCACATCGGCATTTGTGAGTTTCCTCCTAATTCTCATTTTGTTTGCGCTTTTTGTCTATCCAGCTCCGAGTGGAATTCTCTACTCGGGATTGCGTATTTTACTTATATTACTTGCCGGTGTACTTTTCTACCAATTGCTGAAACCTTCAGATAAACAAGCGACTATGAGACATCGTATAAATGAAACTAAATCCCGCTCGACATCACCGCAGGTGACTATTGATAGCCTTCAGAGAGAAGAAGAGGATCTTATAGAGGATTTACTAGGAAGTGCTGCAGAATTTCTGAATAACGTCTTTCCACATTTTGCATCAGGTATATACTTATCTAATCTTTCTGGGACTGAAATGGTTTTGAGGAGAGAAACTGGTAAAAATTCTAGTTTCAGAGAAGCTCTGGATCCGGATGATGAAACCGTCCAGCTGATTCTTTCTTCTGTTGGGACGAGCCTGTTACTTCCGGGAGATAAAGATAACCTCTATGAGATGCTCATTGATTCTAACGATTCAGATCAGATCAAGGGAGCAGTACTTTCAGTCCCTATCCGATTTGATGGATTGATCAAGGGACTTCTGGCTATCCATACCGAGAGATTTGACGAACTGGAAGAACGGGACAAAATCCTGTTGGATAATCAAGCGGTTCAGATTGGGAATCATCTTGGACTATTGACAAGCCGATCACAGCTTCATGCTATTAAGAAATTCGAGCAAAACTTCCACAAATTGGTTGGTGAACTCGATCTTACCCGATCCAGAGAAGAAATGCTCTCTTCTCTTGTTCAGTTCTGTGAAGCAGAATTTTCATTTGACAAACTTACCATTGCTCTAATCGATAATGATTCATTAGAGAAAGCTGTAATGGCGGAAAGTTCAGGATTTACTATGGACTATGGTGCAGGAGATGAAGTGGAATATGCCGGAAGCCATTTGGAAAAGGTTTTATCCGATCATAAAACGCTTATTATTAATTCCTTGGATGAGGCTTCTTCGACAGGAAGATTTTCTGTGGGTGATATTGAGGAATATAATTTTCAATCGTTTCTTGCTGCCCCGGTAACCAACAAGCATGGAGTTCAGGGAGCTCTGGTTCTGGAAAGCTTTACTTCTTCTCATTTTAGCGAAACAGATAGTGAACTGCTTGAGATTGTTGCCTTTGAACTGGGTATACTATTAGACTGGTGGGATACTTTTGGGAACATTCGAGAAACGGCTTCGAAAGATGGTCTCACTGGATTATTCAATCATCGTGTCTTTACAGAGCGTTTTGAAGATGAACTCCAGCGTGCAAAACGGTATGAAGATTCTCTCGTGCTGGTGATCCTTGATCTGGATAAATTTAAAAGGATCAATGACACTTATGGACACCTGTATGGAGATTATATTCTCAAAGCAACTGCACAGTTGTTGAAAGAGAGCGTTCGAGGTATTGACATAGTAGCTCGATATGGTGGTGAAGAATTTGCCGTAATATTAATAAACGCTCAAAAAGAGGATACCTTTACTACTATGAAGAGGATGGTGGAAAATATTGCCAATTATGAATTCGAAGAGGGTGGAATAATTGAACATATGACAATTAGCGCTGGAGCTGCTGAGTTTCCTTTCGACGGAGAGGATATGAGAGCTCTCATATCGGTTGCTGATGAAGCTATGTATCAGGTAAAGAGAAAAGGCGGTAACGCTGTTGGACTGCCTGATAAAACCACTACTTAATTCGTTTAGGTCTACGCCGCATAATTCTCTCTATTTCTCTGATTTCCTTCGGAATTCCACCTGACAACCACACGGGTCCATCCTCTGTCATCAATACGTCATCTTCTATTCTAATCCCGATTCCCCTGTAATGCTCATCTGCTGTTGTGTCATCATCGGAGATATAGATACCAGGCTCAATAGTGAATACAGAACCAGCTTTAATTTCAATTTGGCGTCCCCCAACATCGTGCGCGTCAAGACCCAGCCAATGCCCAATGCCGTGAATGAAGTATTGTCCATAACCCCTCTCTGAGAGGTAATGCTTGGCTATTTTGTTAAGGTCCTTGATTGTCATACCCACTCGAGCTGAATCAAATACTGCCTGTTGAGCATCAAGAACATAGGTGTAAAGTTCAGCTTGCGGCTCTGTAAACCTGCCATTGACTGGGATAGTGCGTGTAATATCTGCGGTGTACATGTTGTACTCGGCTCCTACATCCATAAGGAGTAGATCACCCCTCTCCATTGTGCGATTGTTTTTAGTATAGTGAAGTATGGTACTGTTGACACCCGATCCTACTATAGACGGGAAACCTGGACGTTCACATCCGGAATCGCGGAAAATGTACTCTATTGCTGCTTCGATGTTATTCTCTTTTAGCCCTGGTTTTGTTAACTGCATCGCCTCTCTGAGAGCTTCACCTGTGATGTCAATAGCTTTCTGCAGGTAGTCGATTTCTTCATTAGACTTCACATGTCTCATAGAATGAATGATTTCTCCAGCATTTTCATGTACGATGTCATCCAGGTTGAAATCATCCAGGATATCTGCCTGAATGGGGGGGATACCGTACCTGCCTGATAAGAATATGTTGGTGTAGAGTGTATCAATTAACGGAAGCAGATCATTCATCAGTACAGCAAAAGAGTCCACAGGTTCAGCTGAACTGAAACCCAACTGCCGCTTTACACCTGAAACACCAAGCCTTCTGCCAGTCCACACTTCTATCTTTGGATTACGGGGTAGAACAAAGAGTACTTCATCACTGAAATTCAGTTTATCATCACGATTTAATTCTTCAGAGACCATCATGAGTATTCCACCTGGTTCATCATGACCAGTAAGATACCAGTAATCGCTGTCGGGACGAAATTCATAACTTACATCTCTATTCCTCATGTGTATACTGGTTGTGAACAGTACAATCGCTGAACGACCCGGAAGCTGTTGGCGGACTGTTTCCCGCCTTTGGCTGAGGGTCTCAGCGCTCTGGGGTATTAGGGAACTAATTAATAGTATCAGGCTTAAAAGTGTGATTCTCATAGCTCTTGTCTCCGGATATTATGTTGAATGGGTGAAAATACGTAAATTCTCTTGTCTTATCACAGGGCTAAAGATAAATTTTTTCGAAGGGAAATTGTGAAAACAATGATACGTACATCTGAAATACATTTTTTTATTTCTATTAGTCTGCTTTTAACAGGTTGTTATGTGAATCAGCCAGCAGTTCCTGAACCACCTGTTGAAACAGTGGAAGAAGAGGCTTTACCTGGAATAAATACGCGTGCTCTTGAGCATTTCATGAATGGTGAATATTTTATGATGCAGCGACAATATGCACGGGCGGTGTTAGAATTTCAGGATGCCCTCAAATACGATCCTGGTGAAACGGACATACTTACATCACTTGCTGCGGCCTATCTGCACTTAGGTAAATCGGATAATGCCGAAGCAGTTTTACTCGAAGCGTTATCCTCTGACCCACTCCACGAAGATGTAAGGAGCATGTTGGGACAGTTCTATCTCATGAAAAACGATCTTGAAAAGGCGGAAGAGCACTATTGGATTCTACAGAATAACTATCCTGAAAAAACTGAGTACAGCTTTATGATGGCTGAATTGTCGCTTCGAAAAGGAGATAAACAAGCTGCCCGGGATCAGTATAGAACTATATTTGAAAATGACAATTCAGAGACATCTGCATTGGTACGAGCTGCTGAATTGGCAGGGGAGATGGGAGATCTAAACTATGCTTTCGATTCTTATCAGAAATTGGTTGAGCAGGACTCAAGCAATCTTGAGTATTGGCAAAGCTACAGTGAACTTGCTGTAATCCTGAGAAAACTGGAACAAGCGATTGATGGTCTGGAAAATGTAGTATCACTTTCTTCTGACAGAAATCCAGAGACTATGAGAATTCTTGCTGTACTTTACTATGAAAGTGGAGAACATCTAGAAGCAGATTCAATATTGACTAATCTCTATTTACAAGGACACCGGAATTCTCAACTGCTCTATTATCTTGGGTTGACGAGCCTTCAAAAGGATGACTATCAGGCCATGGAGGCTTTTTCTCTAGAATTTAAGGAATCCTATCCTGAGGAATTGGCAGCTTATACAAACCTGGCATTAGCTTACATCAATCAGGAAAGACCTTTGGATGCCATCGGAGTTCTTCTGCAAGCGAAGAAGATTTTCCCTGAAGACTTCTCAGTGAATTATCTGCTAGGCAGCAGCTATAGTATGGATGAGAACTATATACTAGCCAAGCATAGTTTAAAGGCTGCCCTTGACATTTCCCCTGATTCTCGCACAGCCAAACATTTGCTGGCTACCGTCCTGAATCACCTTGAAGAATGGGAAGACTTGGACAGTCTTTATGAGGAACTTTTAACTGAAAATGCAGATGATAGTCAAGCACTTAATAACTATGGTTATGCTCTAGCTGAGCGGGGTGTAAGATTAGAGAAAGCGCTGGATATGGCTAAACGTGCCATAGAACTGGAACCCGAAAATGCGGCATACTTAGATACGATGGGGTGGATTTATTTCAAGATGGGATCTTTTGAGAAAGCCAAATATTACATTGATCGTTCGCTGGATATAGAGGGTGACAGTGAAGTGGTTAAGGAACACTTGAATGAAGTGTTAAAAGTCTTGGACATAGATCCAGCAGATATCGGACTACAGGATTCATCTAAAAACTAGGGTGGTGTAAGTATGCAAAAACTCTCTGTCGTAATCCCCATCTACAATGAGCTTGAATCTTTACCTGAACTATTGGATGAACTGGTATCTGTTCTTCACGATAGTTATGACTATGAGATCGTGTGTGTGGATGACGGGAGTACGGATGGTTCGGCTCAGTTTATCAGGGATCAGGCTCTGCAAAACGAACGAGTGGTTAGCATGCGTTTCTTGAGGAATTCTGGTAAGTCAGCCGTACTGAATGCAGGTTTCGAGCGGGCTACGGGTGACTATATTGTTACTATGGATGCGGACCTGCAGGACGATCCCATAGAAATACCAAATCTGGTTGCCAAATTAGAGGATGGATTTGATCTTGTATCTGGCTGGAAGAAGAAGCGTAATGATCCTATTTCCAAACGTTGGCCTTCGAAGCTGTTTAATTTCGTAACCAGGCTGATGACCGGAGTCAAGATTCATGATTTCAACTGCGGCTTGAAAATCTACAGGAAGGAAGTAGTTAAGTCCATAGACGTATACGGCGGACGACATAGGTATATCCCTGTGCTTGCAACTCAGAGAAATTTCAGAGTTGGGGAAATTGCAGTAAATCACCGTCCTCGCCAATATGGGATCACCAAATATAAAAGCGCCAGATTTTTTCATGGTTTCTTTGATCTTCTTTCGGTGCTATTTATGGACCGGTTTGATCAGCGCCCTCTGCACCTCTTTGGACTGTTTGGGTTAAGCAGCATCCTGATTTCGTTCGCCTTAGAAGCTTACGTGATTTTTCTCAAGATTATCGTCGGACATTCCTTTCAAAAGCATTTTGCCCTGATAATCTTTGGTGCTATGTTGTTTTTTCTGGGATTGTGGTTCTTCTCTATTGGATTGATTGCTGAAATGATTGCCCGGTCTCAACAGGTGCGGGAAGAAAAAAGCTACCAGGTAATCGAAGATTAAATCTTCGGCTATATGAAAATAACTATTGTGGGTACTTTCCCGCCCTTTAGAGGAGGGATTGCTGATTTAAACGCCGGTCTGGTCCAAAATCTTATTAAACGTCATGAAGTTCAGGCTCTCAATTTTACTACCCAGTATCCGAAAATATTTTTCCCAGGAACTTCCCAGCTAAAGAAAGGTACTCCCGCAGTTCAACTGAAGAGTGAGAGAATTTTAAGTTCCATTAACCCCTTTTCTTGGTGGAGAACTCACCGGAGAATCAAAGAATTTTCTCCTGATTTCCTTATTTTCCGATATTGGATGCCTTTTTTTGGTCCTTCTTTTGCTTCTGTTGCTAAACGAGTAAAAAAAGTTTTAGATGTGAAAGTGCTGGCTATATGTGATAATATTGTTCCTCACGAAAAGCGATTATTGGATGAATCCCTCACTCGTCATTTCTTAGATCATGTGGACTGTTTTCTGGTTATGTCCAAATCTGTAGAAGATGACTTAAATGAGATGTATCCTAAAGCGGTATACCGATATGCTCCTCATCCGGTTTATGATATTTTCCAAGAATCAATTTCTAAAAAGGAGGCACGTCAACAGCTAGGTCTGAAAACTGAGAGGGTCTTATTGAACTTTGGTATGATACGGAAATATAAAGGTCTCGATGTTCTTCTGAATTCAATTCCGAGGCTAAAGTCTGAACTGGACGATTTTACAGTACTCGTTGTAGGCGAGTGCTATGAAGATTTGAAAAAGTATCATCATTTGATCAAATCGTTAGACATTTCCGATGTAGTTGATTTCAGAGCAGAATTTGTTCCGGATAAAGATGTACACCTCTATTTTTCTGCTGCGGATATTGTAGTACTTCCTTACCGATCTGCGACACAGAGTGGAATAGTTCCCATCGCTTTCAATTTTAATCGTCCGGTCATAGTAACTGATGTAGGAGGTTTACCAGAGATCGTGCCGGATGGGGAAGTCGGTTTTACTGTGCCGTGTAATTCAGAAGCAGTAGCTGAAGCAGTTCTAAAGTTCTATAATAGAAATTTAGAACAGCAGTTTTCACTCAATGTTGCCAGCCATAAGCGGATGATCTCCTGGGAGAGTTTCGTGGAAGTCCTAGAAGAGCTTGCTGTTAGTTGAATTGGATGATTAAACCCATGTATAATCCTTGTACTTCAGAGGAAGTATGCCACATATGACTGTACTTGGAGAACGTGGACGTGTTTTTGTGGCTTGGACAGGAATATCGCGCCGAAGTGAACAAATTGCTGAAAAACTTAATATGTCATATTTTCGATTTGACCGATCAAGTGGGAATGCTATCAGAAGGTCTTGTAAGCTACTGACAAACTGTTTACGAACGCTGTTGCTCTTATTTCGTGTAAAACCTAAGACAGTATTTACATACCATGTTCATCCACTTATCAGTTGCATCGGGATGATCTACAAATCAATATCAGGATGCCGCTTGGTCTGTGATCTTCATACTGGTGCTTTTATGGACTACCATATCTTTCCGCTGAACATTTTAAATTACTATGTTTGGCAGAGGGCGGATCGTATTCTCCTACATAACAGGGAATCAGGAAAGTATCTAAGATCTAAACACCGTTTGCTGGCCCAGAAAATATTCGTCTTGGAGGATCCTATCCCTGTGTTTAAAAAAAATGATGAAACATTAGCGGGAAAGTGGAACGTTGATAGTATTTCGGGTGTCATGATAAGCAGATTTCGTCCCGATGAACCCATTGAAGCCTTTCTGAAAGCTGCCGGCAACTTCCCAACAACTAAATTCTTCCTTACTGGCAGGAGTGAAGCGGCCCGATTTCCTATTCATGAACTCGTTCCACAGAACGTTAACCTTACAGGCTTTATTCCTGATAACGAATATATAACCCTGTTAAGATCGGTTAATTTTATTATTGTCCTGACTGACTGGGAAATGACTCTCGTTTCTGGTGGTTATGAAACCCTGGCTGTAAAGAAGCCGCTTATAGTATCTGATACAAGGACTTTACGTGATTACTTCTCTAAGCATGCTGTCTACACTGATAACAGTCCAGATGGAATAAGTCAAGCAATCGCTAAATTGATTGAGAATCTTGACTACTATGAATCCTTGATCGAGGAACTGAGCAGGCAGAAAAAGGAGGAATGGGAGGCAAAGAAATCCTTATTGCTGGTAGAACTGGGTCTTAATAAAAGGGATGTTTGACGTGGAGAGGTTAATTCCTGAAGCGAGAGAGACTGTAATGCCTTAGCATTAACCTGATGTAGGCTTGTTGTCTTTCAGTAAATACCATTTTGAACTTACTGCTTTTTTTTAAAGGTTTGACATTAGATATCTTCCACCTTTCTTCTGTCAGCTGGACTGCTTGAGCTTTACGTGAATAATCTAACATATCTTTTGAAAAATCCAGTCCGATAATATCACATGTTTTTCTAAGGATTTTTTCTGGTCGGGAAACTAGATCTTCATACAAAACATGGGCGTGATTAGTCGTGCCAATGTATTTATCTGATATTCTCACGTTTTTCTTCCAGAGGTGGATGCATCTGTTTATTGATTGAGGACCGCTAAAATACTCTGGATACTTGTGGCTGACTTCGTATAGTGATGCAATGACGTCTTCACCTTGGCGGAGTACATGAATGAATGCAGCATCAGGTTCAACAGAGGTTATCATGTCAATGTAGTATAAGTGCATTGGTGTCTTCTCCAGCCAGATATTCTTACCCTCTCTAATGCACATCTGATCAATTATTTTAATCAAACTATTAGCCCATTCTCGTCTGTTAAATGTGAACCGGGGAAGCAGTGCACTCAGATCAGCATATCCGATCTTTTTGAGAAGCTGCTTAATAGTTTCAATCTCACTTTTTCCATACCATTTTAAAGGGCGCATCCAGTGTCTTTTTGGTATGGTTCTTCTAAAAAAGTGTGTTTCTGGTGGCGAAAATACATGAGTCTGGGAGGCCAACATACTTTGAACTAATGTTGTTCCTGAACGTGCTGTACCTACTATAAAGACACGTTTATTTATAGTAGAACTTGTGTGGTCAGGGTTCATAAAATTACCGTTTGTATTTTTCAAGTTGTCTTGTCATTCCATAGAGGTGACCTTTTAAGTTTAACTAACTTTGCTAATCTTTAGCCACCTTTGCCTGTTAAAAATTCCATAGTCCAGTTCTTGCACTTTGAGCTGCCTGCACGCGCATTGAGCTTGGATCCAACTGAATCTGTGCCGAACAAGTCCCGGTGCATCTGAATCATGACTCTTGCCCACCCATTCGTTGCCTTTGTAGTCCCTGTGAAAAGGCCAAGAAGCACTCAGATAGGATGTGAGAAAAACTGCACCGTCCTCAGAGTTCTCCTTGAAGCCGTCAAGCATTCTCTCAATCTGTAATTTTGAAGCGTGAGTCCAGATTGACCGGGCTAAAAAGAAGTTGAGTTTCTTGCTGAATACAGAGAAGTCGAACTCAGAATTGTAATCTATCTGAGGTTGCTTTTCCCGAACAAAAATGGGATCAAACAAGTATTCCAGTGCCATGTCTACCATAGCTCTGTTGGGTTCAATACCATGGTAGTGTCCCGGTCTAAGGAAATGAATGAGCCAGAATCCCCCTCTTAGTGCTCCACAACCTACATCAAGGATTTTGGAATCGGGGTTTAGTCCTTCTCTGATTAGCATGGAGAACTGTAGTCGCCCAACGATTTCGAATTGATCTACTGGACCACCAGTAAATATTTGTGTTGATATTAGTCGAGCTTTGTCCTGCAGAGTCATTTCTAGCATATCGGTTGGTTCCTAGATTGAGAAGTTTTCAAGGAAGATTGGCATTAGTATTATAGAAATCTTGATAATGTAAGCATGGCACCAGTTGGTAACCTTTCTTTATTGACTTGATTCGTTCAGTCGATATTTCTCTGGTCCATTTGTCAATTTCAGTGCTGG
Organism: uncultured bacterium; assembly: GCA_964534955.1. GTDB lineage: Bacteria > Fidelibacterota > Marinisomatia > Marinisomatales > UBA2128 > UBA2128. The sequence goes on along the minus strand of CAZHRR010000011.1, from coordinate 436 downwards.
CCTCCCTCCGCGTCTCGTAGCCGGTTCCTTCAACATCGTGTTGTCTAAGATAATTCGATACTTGGGAGGTCCATTCCAAGTCCAGACTGTCATATAGTTGCCTGAAGGTCCCCTCCGGGTTATGACATAGTGCTTCATGGGATATGGATATCCAATCTGGGTTATCTAGTAGTTGTTTTTCCCAGATATGATAGAATATTGCCACCTGAAGTCCCATCGCAGTCACAGGATCATCCAACACTTTGATATCTGACATGTAAGGTTGGAGATAATCTTCCTCGAGCTTGGTTTGTGTGAAGACTCTTCTGTTACCGTCAGCGAGCTGCATTCGCAGACAACTTGCCACAACGGCGGCTGGATGTCGAAACAAGACAACGATCCGGGGTTTAAAATGGGAAGAAATGAACGAAAGTGCTAAGCCCGAGTGGACAGATTT
>CAZHRR010000010.1:0-27429 GCA_964534955.1 uncultured bacterium | reverse complement strand
TTGATGGTCATCAGTCTACCGGCTACAAGCGGGTTGTGTGGGATGGGAAAGATGGAGTGGAGAATCCTGTGGCAAGTGGTGTTTATATAAGCCGTATTACCGCGGGCAGTTTTACAGCATCAAGGAAGATGTTGCTGTTAAGGTAAGGAAAAACCTGTCCACCGCCTGTCTGTCGTAGCGATAGCGCAGACAGGCAATATAATGAAGGTGGGACTGTCTGAATGACAAATTAGGACAGGTAGCGATAGCGTAAGGACTGGTTTATTGGTCAATATACACCATCGGCTCCACGGAGTCCCTGTGGGACTGGTGGATACGATAGATAAATGAGTTATGATAGGTAATAAGCAGATAAAAAATATCTACCTCGGAAGAAAGTGGCACCGCTTCCTTCTCCTATGCCTTTGCCTTAGTATAGAATTTTTCCTCACTTCCTGCCCCGAACCCATAGATAACGAGATTGAATGCGGAGCTCACCAGATTGAAGTTAACGGTACTTGTGAATGTGAAGAAGGCTATCACTGGAATGAAGACGAGACCCAGTGCCTCTTGGATACCACCAGCCATGAGTTTATGTGGATAATAGATTCGCTTGGCACCAATACTATTTCTAGCTTAAAAGATGTAGCAATTATTCCTGCCCGCCCTCCTAGTGAGGGAGCAGGCGGGGATGAAAACAACATCTGGGTTGTTGGTGAAATAGCGACAGCAGATTCGTTTCATAATGCTGCACATTGGGATGGGAGTGAGTGGGAATTAATTCAGTTACTGTTTCCTTTATGTCCTGGAGGAGAAGGTACGTTCCCTGGCAAGGCAATATACGCTTTTAGTACGGATGATATTAGACTTACGGATGGTGGTTCGCTTGTATATTGGAATGGCTTGTCATACCAACAGGATTGTTCAATAAATCCATACTTGGATGGTGCCATTTCAGCCATATGGGGTACCTCTTCTTCCAATCTTTACTTTGCTGGCGGAAACGGTTCAATTGTTTACTACAACGGCACGACATTTACAAAGATGAATAGCGGGACTACCATTGATCTGTATGACATTTCAGGAATTGACGATCGTGTATTTATCACGGGATATTCTCAACAGGGTGAAAGCATCGCGTTGGAGTTGTCCGCAGGATCCGGAAAAGACGGAAGCTGGCGCACCCTATTTACATCAAGTAATTACCTTGGTGATCCGGGTAATGGAGATTATGGGCGTTTTCTTGCAGTACATGTATTGGCTGACACAGCTTACTTCACTACTGGCGGAACATGGTTAGTTAAATACAATTATGAAACCGAGACTGTAAGCTATGTTCCCAAGTATGAGTTCTTCCAAGATGGTTATCGCTTTATATCAATTACAGGCAACAATCCAAATGATTTAATACTTGTCAGTGCTTGGGGGAGTGTGTTTCACTACAATGGCGTTGATTGGTATTACGATGATTACATCTACAATAATTTCGGATCCCAGAACTTTTATCCACGTGCTGCTGTCTTGAAAGATGAAATGGCGGTCATTGTGGGTGTTCTTGGTGCCGGATACCGAGGCATTGCTATAAGAGGTTATAGAATGAAATAAAAAAGACCTAAAAAAGGCGGAGCCCTGCGTTCAAGTTGACCACCGATGCAGGGCTCCTGCAAGCAACCCCACCATTCAGGAAAAATGACGGAGCGCCTGAATTTTGGAGTGAAGTTAACGAATAAAAGGCTCCGTCACACTAAAAATGGAGCTAAAAAATGAAAACAATAAGAACACTCCTGATCATCTGTTCAATATTTTTTGTTTTTGTACAGAACATATTGGCAGAGAGAGAGATAGTATCAAAAAGAGGTTTTTACAGTAAATCCTACGAAATCTCACCTGGCATCTATAGGATGGATGTCTCATTAATTCCCATTCATTACTTAGATGAGAACGGTTCTTTTACAGAGATACCAGAAAGTGCATTGACAGAGACTCTCTATGGGGAAATACGAGAGCAGTTTCTAGCTCTCTATGGCTTGAGCAGCTTTGATGATAGTGGAACGCAAACACTTTACGGTATGTCTTCTACAGATGATTATAACCCTGAGGGAACTATTACTTTTATATCGAATGATGGTACGTCCTGCGAATTTCCTACGGGTGGTTCATCTGTTGTTATAAATGAGACTCCAGATTCATTCAACGTGGATTACAGGTTTTTCGAGACTTGGAATGTGGAGATGAGTGTTTTTGAACCTTGGTATGATGTGTTGGAAATAAATCATTCTACATCAATCATTTCTTTTTCTCATCCTAGCTCGGGTCAGTATTTAAATGATGAATACACTACATATATACGGGACTATGAATATCCTCAAACTTTCGAATATTGCGATTATTTCACGAATTGCGCAATTGGAGAAGTTTTTGATCAATTTACAGTTACTTATAACTGGTATAATTATACTCCCCCTCCAAATCCTTGGACTTTTACTGCCGGACAGGGTCATACTCTAACCTCAAAACTTCAGCAGGATATAGAGAATTCTGAGCCTGTCCACAAGATTCGCTTGGGATATTCGATAGGTAACGTCATTTATGATAACTACGATGCATTTGATGTATACTTCGATAATGCACCTTCTTTATCTATAACATATTCCACAACGATAGACATCACACTCTCAAATAAGGACTTGAATTCTCCTTTTAATGATCTTGATGGAACATTAAGTCTCGACAATCTAACAACAGGTGGCATAGATTACGATCATGTTCCTTCAGGTTCAATTGTAGAGGTGGAACCCCAGGAAATGTATTCTGTTCAGACAAATCAGTCCCAATTGCAGGGGAAGAAACACATCCGATGGAATGATAGACCTGTAGACTATCTTCTGAAAAAAGTTAACTTTGAAATGCCACAAGATGAGACTGAACTTACTGCATACTTCACAGATCAGTCAACTGTTACCATTGATGCCCAACCTGATGTTCCCCTCGAACTGCACGATCCCTGGTATGTGAGTGACGAGAATACGCTGGAACAACCAGACGATTTTTTGCCAATTAGTCAGGGTGAATATCAGGTGTTTTTAGATCAAAGTTACAGTATACCTGGTAATCCTTACTACTCCCTCCGCGTTCCCCAATATGCTGGAGCCTTTGATGGAATATATGAATTTAACAACTGGTCTTCGAGTTCGGCCTCCTTCGGTAATTCGGCAGCAAGAGAGACATACGTAGTATTCAACGCTCCTGGTACGATTCAAGCTAATTACACAAAGATATCGAACCAACCGGGAAACTTAGTTTTACTAGAGCCTATTTCGGTCCCTCCTGACGCTTATATAGAATTTCATCCAGATTTCAAGATTACTATTAACTATTTAGGAGAGTTAAACGCTCTAGGTACCGATCAGAGTCCAATTACTTTCACTTCTGATGGAACCGGTAATTGGCCGGGAATAAAGGTATTCAATGATGGGACAATTAACCTTCAACATGTAACCATCAGTAATTCTACTAATGGAATCACATTTGCGTATGATGATAATGTTACCATAAATGCAAAGGACAAAACTATTGACAATGTTACTTTTACAAATAATGTTAGTGGTCTCTTAGTAAAAGGGGGAGTTGCACCCCCATTATCTGGAACAAGTTCTATAACGCTTACTAACTGTAACTTTACGCAAAATGATACAGGGATAGTGTTAAGAGATGCTCGATTACCAGGTACATTTATAATTCCAGAAGTAGATGTTGCTATTTCACACTCAACGTTTAATGACAACTGGTTCGGAATTTATGTTGAGGAAAATGTATCATACTTGTCAGTGAATGATAATTCTCTTGAAGGCAATTTTCAAGCAATTGTCATTAATAATTTCTATCCATCTGAGATACAATATTATTCCGCAGCTTATGTACACCATAATATGTTCGCATACAACATCTGGGACGGGGTGTTTATTTCCGATATGGGTCCTGGCTCTGATGTGTTAATATTTAACAACACATTTTATGGTAATAGGTTCAGCGTGTTTCGTTTTTCTGATGCGGAAATAGGACAATGTTGGGTTTATAATAACATAGCAACAAATGGAGATAATGGTTTTTACCTTTCCTATCTCGATGATGTCCATTACAATGATGTTTGGGACATAACAAGTGGATTTTGGCCTCCTGGGGGAGGTCAAGGTAACATAAATGAAGATCCTCAGTTTTCAGACACATTAAATGGTGACTTTACTTTGTTATCAACATCTCCTTGCATTGATGCCGGTGATCCCACTTCACCCTTAGATCCTGATAATACAGTTGCGGATATGGGCGCCTACTACTATGACGCTGTTCCTTCAGCTCCTGTCTTATCTATCAGCGGTACAATGGGAGACTACCCTACCCTGTCTTGGGTAGACGGCGGTGAATCTGATTTAGATCACTTTGTCCTCAAAAAAACCTATACCAATGATTCCGGTACAATGACATCGTACATCAATATTTCCGCTGGAACAAATCAGTATATGGATACCGGTATCATAATTCAGAGGCGTGGAAACACAATTGCAAAGTACCGGGTAAAATCTGTTGATTGGATTGATCAGGAATCGCCCTATTCGAATCAGAGGTCTACTTTTGGTCTTGGCCCTATGTGGAAGGAGGCCATTCCAGAAAGTTATGCTCTCCCCGGTAACTACCCCAACCCCTTCAATCCCACCACAACCCTGCGTTATGATTTGCCCGAACAGTCTCATGTTCAGCTTGTGATCTACGATATACTGGGCAGAGAAGTACGTACGCTCCTTGATAGCAGGGAGGTTGCAGGATTCAAAAGTGTGATCTGGGACGGTACGGATGATACCGGTATCAGCGTTTCTACCGGTATCTATATTTACATGCTTAGAGCGTGGTCACAAGAGAGTGAGAAAACTTATCAAAAGACCCGTAAGATGGTGCTTTTGAGGTAAAAACGACTACTACCCAAAACGTTCATTAATAAGCATGTATAGCTGACTTAATCGTCTACCTCAACGACAAAAACCCGGTCGTCCCCGTTATAATCTTTGTACATACAGAAATTAGTATATCCGGCACACGTGAAGATTTGTTCCACCAGCTGGGGATGTTTGCTCCGTCCTACTTCCAGAACCATATGTCCACCTCTCGTAACCCAATCCCGCCCTTTAGAGGCAAAGCGGCGATAAAATGCAAGGCCATCTGTACCATCAGTAAGAGCAAAGCGTGGTTCGTGATCTCGGATTTCTTTCGGCAAGTCTGCTATCTCATTCTGTGGAACGTACGGCGGATTGCTAACCAATAAATCGAACTTTCCGTCTAGTTCCTCCCTCAGGATATCCAGTTGATGGAACTCAATCTGTTTCTCTACACTGTTAAGTGCAGTGTTTTCCCGGGCTAACTCCAGGACCGGTTTATCCATATCGACAGCCACAATTTTAGCTGAGGAGAGTTTTGACGCCAGACTTACAGCTATGCAGCCACTGCCGGTGCCTACATCAACAATATTTTCTACATTGCTACTTTGTGCTTTGTCTATAGCAACCTCGACAAGACGCTCTGTCTCAGGCCGGGGGATGAGGACGTTATGATTCAGGTGAAAGGGGAGGCCGAAAAACTCACTTCTGCCCGTAATATACTGGAGCGGCTCACCGGCAAGACGACGCTGCATCCAGTCATCGAGCGTTTTTAACTGTTCAGCCGAGATTTCACTCTCGGTGTTGACGTACAGCTCCATCCGGGAGCATGATAGGAGATTGCAAAACAGCCACTCCAATTCCCGCCGAGGATTCTCGAGACCTTGTTGTTGTAGATAGTCGTTCCCCCACTTGATAAAGTCCACGATCCGCCGGTTAGCGGTCATATTGGGGGAGGAGATAGTCACACTTCTTGCTGAAGCTGTTCCATCTGATCGGCGATGCGAAGCTGCTCAATCAGCTCGGCGATGTCGCCATCCATGATGCTGTCTAATTTGTAGAGGGTCAGTTCAATGCGGTGGTCAGTGACGCGACCCTGGGGGAAATTATAAGTTCTTATTTTAGCGCTGCGATCTCCTGTGGAGACCATACTTTTGCGAACTTCGGCTCTCTCACTTTGCTGCTTCTCCTCTTCCAAAGCCAGAAGTCTAGATCTCAGCACTTTCAAGGCAGCTACACGATTCTTGTGTTGTGATTTCTCATCCTGGCAGGAAACCACAAGCCCGGTTGGGATATGGGTTATGCGAACAGCGGATTCTGTCTTGTTTACGTGTTGTCCGCCTGCACCACTGGCGCGAAAGGTGTCAATACGAAGATCATCCGGGTTGATCTCTAGGTCTATCTCTTCAGCTTCAGGTAGAATAGCAACTGTTGCAGCAGAGGTGTGAACCCTTCCACTTGACTCAGTTTCCGGGACACGCTGTACACGATGAACGCCTCCTTCAAATTTCAATTCACCGAAGGCTCCGTTCCCTTTGACTGAGAAGATGACTTCCTTTAGTCCACCTGTTCCTGTTAGACTACTGCTGAGTGTTTCAGCAGCCCATCCTTGCCTTTCCGCATAACGGGAGTACATGCGATATAGATCTGCGGAGAAAAGAGCTGCTTCTTCGCCACCAGTTCCAGCACGAATCTCCACAATAGTGTTTTTACTGTCGCGCTGGTCCTTGGGGAGGAGAAGTAATTTCAATTCATTTTCCAGCTTTTCCTGCTGACCCAGGAGTTCATCCAGCTCTTCTCTCACGATCGCTTTAAGATCCGGATCGTCCCCGTCCAGAATTGAGCGGTCCTCTTCAATCTGTTCCATCAGCTTAATGTATTCCCGTCCCTTTAGCACCACAGGTTCCAGGTCGTGGTGTTGTTTGGCGAGATCCCGGAAAATAGCAGGATTTGAGATGATCTCAGGATCGGAGAGTTGATCAGTAAGATCATCATATGTTTGTATGATTTCTTTGATTTTGTTTTGCATTATTTAATCACATAGAAAAGCGGCTTCACCCTACATCTTCTCGCAGAGGAAGCCGCCTAATCGTTTTATCTGTAGTTACTGGTCTTCGGTTGCTTCCAGTTTATACTTCTTCCGGAACTTTTCAATTCGTCCTGCGGTATCAACAAGTTTCTGTTTTCCGGTAAAAAACGGGTGACAGGCAGAGCATATTTCCACACGTAAATCACCGACGGTATTCCGTACCTGGAAACTGTTGCCGCAGGCGCAAGTAACAGTGCCCAGTTTGTATTCTGGATGTATGTCTTTCTTCATTATGATTCCTTCAGTTTTGTCAAACTTTCCTCAATTCTATCGAGTCCTGCCAAAAAAGTTTCTTCGTCGGTTGCATAAGAGAGCCGGATGTACCCTTCACCTCCGAACCCAGCTCCAGCCACAGTAGTGGTCTTTGCCGAGTCCAAAATATAATCACTCAGTTCAAAAGACGTGTCGATTTTTTTACCTCCGAAACTTGTCCCGAGATAGTGGGTGATATCGGGGAAAGTATAAAATGCACCTCCCGGGGTCTGACATTTTATCCCCGGGATTTTCTTAATTCGGTCGAGCATTGTATTCCTGCGTTTTAGAAATGCCTGTTTCATTTCTTTCACCACTGACTGATCCCCGGTGAGGGCCTCAATGGCAGCCATCTGCCCAATTGAGTTTGCACAAGATGTGGCTTGACCCTGGATTTTACTCATGGCCTTGATGATAGTAGTGTCTCCTGCAGCATAGCCGATGCGCCAGCCTGTCATGGCATATGTCTTGGAAAGACTTTGGATTGTGATGACTGTAGCGCCAACATCGTTAACTGCCTCTGTACTCAGGAATTCCCCATCATAAACGAGCTGTTCATAACATTCGTCCGAGAGGACAACCCAATTGTGCTCAGCGGCATAGCCTAAGAGTCGTTGTACAGTCTCAGTATCCCATACTGCCCCAGTAGGATTCGATGGCGAATTAATGATCATCAACCGGATACGAGGGTTGATCTGTTTTTCCAATTGCTCAAAATCCGGTGTGAAGTTCTGGTCTGTGAAAGTCGGGATAACAACGGGTTCACCATCAGCCAAACGAATAAACTCCGGGAAAGATACCCAGTATGGTGAGAAGATAATCGCTTGATCTCCGGGATTCAAAATTGCCTGGCAGCAGGTACTCAAAGAATGCTTGGCACCATTGGAGACAATGATTTGATCAGGTGTATATGAAAGGTTATTATCACGGCGAAGTTTCTCACAGATTGCTTCCCGTAGAGAGAGGAGCCCTGAGCCGGGAGTATACTTGGTCCACCCCTCATCCATGGCTCGTTTAGCGGCAGCAATGATATTCTCAGGAGTATTAAAGTCAGGCTCTCCTACCCCCAGGTCAATTACATCAATCCCTTCAGTACGTAAATCAGCTGCCCGTGAGGTCATTTGGAGTGTGAAGGATGGTTGAATCCTGTTGGTTCTTTCGGATATCACGGAAATATGTAGGTAGAGCTACCGGTCAGTGATTCCGGTTATGGTACTTGAGAGCATTGTAGTTTGGTTCTTCAGAATTGCCAGATGAAGAACGTTTTTGCTTCTTTTTTTTCTTGTTGTAATTAGGATCATCCGGAGTCTTGGGATAGGAAGACTTTTGATTTTTTGTGTTTGTTCTTCGGTGGCTTTTCGGTACGTCTTCGGGTTCTACACCTTCAATCTCCCATTCCTCCGGTAGCTTTTCTGCAACTGCGGAACTACTGTCTCTCTGAAGTTCAGCGGCATCGAATGAGAAATCTGAGGGATTGAAGTGGCTGAAGAAAACACCATATCCTTTTGTGATACTGTTACCGACTCCAAGGAAATTGGGAAGCATGAAGTTCGTTTGGAAATCACCTTCGAAAGCTCCCATCTGGCCGTCATCAACGATCTTAGGATAAAGTGATTCCAGATTTAGCTGTGTGTAGATTTTAGTCTCAAGTTCGATATCCATCTCTCTGGCGAGGAAAACGATGTTGTGGCTCAAAAGTCGAGTAAGAAACTTGAGCCTGTCATCACCAAAAAGCTGTTTGTATTTCATCAGGTTTGCTTCATTAAGGGCAATCCAGGGAGTAAGATATTTATAACGCAACATACGATTAGAGGGTAAAAACCGGTCGTTTTCTACCTCGACATCGGCACCTAAAACATCAAATGTAATATTTCCAAAATCCATGGTTCCCAGCTTGTCTACAAGTGATAGAATTGGGTCTACACCTTGGGCAATACCTACCACGTAGATCTGCTCGTTCAGGATTTTAACTTGAACTCGAGGATATAGAAATTGGTCACGGTAACTTCCATCTATAAGAGGTACAATAGGCTCATCTGGAAAATCTTTCATAATGACGCCCTTGACCTGGTATGGGGTCTTCCTGACAGGTTTGTCTGTAACCAGTCTTGCAACAACAGATTTTATTTCATGTTTATCTTCTACCACGTAGAACTTTACTCCTTATTTATTTTACAGTCAAGTAAAGATGCAATACTATTGACTCATTGTTTCTAGAAATTCCTTATTGTTAGAGGTTCGCTTTATTCGATCCAGCAGAAACTCCATGGCTTCAATAGGGGTCATCTCGTTAAGAATTTTCCGTAAAATCCACACTCTTGCAAGTTCTTTTTTCTTAAGGAGGATTTCTTCTTTTCTTGTACCTGAGCGGATCAGGTCGAAAGATGGGAAGATCCGCCGGTCACTAAGACGCCGGTCAAGAACGAGCTCCATGTTTCCTGTACCCTTGAATTCCTCGAAGATCACATCGTCCATCCGGCTCCCAGTATCAATCAGCGCCGTTGCAATGATCGTGAGACTGCCTCCCTCCTCAATATTCCGCGCTGCTCCGAAAAATCTTTTTGGTTTGTGAAGAGCATTGGCGTCAATACCACCTGACAGGATTTTCCCGCTATGGGGAGCAATTGCATTGTGTGCGCGAGCCAGACGAGTAATACTGTCTAACAGGATTACCACATCATCACCGAATTCGACCATTCTCTTGGCTTTTTCCAGGACCATTTTGGCCACTTGCACATGACGTTCAGGCGGCTCATCGAATGTGGAACTGACTACTTCAGCCTCCACGTGTCGCTCCATATCAGTAACTTCTTCAGGTCTTTCATCGATGAGTAAGACGATGAGTTTGATTTCGGGATGGTTGGTAGTAATGGAATTAGCGATTTTCTGAAGAAGGATCGTCTTTCCTGTCTTCGGTTGAGCTACGATAACACCACGCTGACCTTTTCCGATTGGAGACATAAGATCGAGGACCCGCATCGAATAACCCTTTGGATCCATCTCAAGATTTATCTTTTCATCTGGATAAAGAGGAGTCAGGTTGTCGAACAGGATGACGTTTTTACTTTTCTCAGCAATGACACCGTTCACTGCTTCGACTTTTAATAGAGCATAAAAGCGCTCGTTGGACTTTGGCGGCCGGATCTGACCTGAAACCAAATTGCCTGTCCGAAGGCGGAATCGCTTGATCTGAGACGGTGATACGTATATGTCATCTGGTCCGGGAAGATAGTTATAGTCAGATGATCTGAGAAATCCGTATCCTTCCGACATCACTTCCAAGACACCTTTAGTATATAAGATCCCTTCTTTCTCTGCTCTTGCCTCTAAAATTTTCAGAATCAAGTCTTGTTTTTTCAGTCCTGAATAGCCGGAGACAGACATCTCCTGAGCGAGCTTTGTCAGCTCACTTATTTTTTGGCTTTGCAGTTCGTTGATATCCATAGCATTAACTCACTCTAGTTGGAATTAGTTTGGGTGAAGAACTACGTTTCGAAAAAAAACAGTTTTATTTAACAGCTGCCGCAAGCGGCTCGTAATGAAAAATTTAGACTATATAATCCCATTGTCAAAGGGAAAACCAAATTTATTATATACCTCTCCTGCAATAAAATGTGAGCCAAATATGAGCCAGATGTAGTTACGAGAAGATGACTTGATGTGGGTAAGGGCTTCCGACACTGAACGTTCTGGTACAGCGCTGATGCCATATTTATGAAATTCTGCTGCAAGGTTGTTTGCTGTCCAGAAGTCTTCCTCTTCCGGCGAAGTAGTGATAACTTTTCTGCAGTGTCTGTTGATGAGTCCCGCCACCGAGGCTAATCCTTTCGTTTTTTTCAACGCACATACCGTTTTGATTTCATAATTGGAAAAAAGCTCCTTCAACGTCGTGAGGGTAGCTTCCAAGCCGTGAGCATTGTGAGCAACATCATAAAACAGAGGAGGGTCATCCTGCAGCTTTTGAAGACGGCCCGGCCAATTAACTGTTTCTATGCCTCGCAGGATATTCTCAGTTACGATCTTTGGAAAAAGCGTTTTAATTGCTGCAATAGCTGTCTGAGCATTCGTGACCTGATGCTTGCCAACAAGTGGCATTCTTATATTATTACCGTCGTAAGTAAAGGAAGTACCTTTGTCATCCAAAGTGATATTCTTTACTACTTCTTCATTTGAAGCGATGATTAGGGGAACGCCCCGGTTGGTCGCTTCAGCTTCGATTATTTCAGCTGCTTCTGGAAGCTGGTTTGCTGATACAAAGGGTGTATTCTCCTTTAGGATGCCACATTTTTCCCGGGTAATAGAAGGAAGATCGTATCCCAAAAATTCCATGTGGTCAAAGTGTATTGGAGTAATAACGGATAGAATACTCTTGGCAATGTTTGTTGAATCGAGGCGCCCCCCCAATCCTACTTCAATGACAGCAATATCTACTTTTTCTTGAAAAAAATATGAGAATGTTAGAGCCGTTGCAGTCTCAAAAAACGTCGACTCCAATGCATTAATATCAGGCAGGTAACGGTCGAGGAATGAGACAATTCCATCATCGCTGATTGGCACTCCGTTGATTCGGATACGTTCATTGAAGTTAACGAGATGTGGTGATGTATAAAGTCCTACTTTTCTCCCTTCCTGGCGCAGAATGGATGCGATCATTGCAGATGTAGAACCCTTACCATTTGTTCCGGCTACATGAATGACAGGGACTTTGTAATGAGGATTACCACATCTTTCGAGGAGCGCCTCAGTTCGGTGCAGACCAACCTTGATGCCCCTGCGGCGAAGCTTAAAAAGGTTATCGAGAGTGGTGGGGTCGAGCATGTTTGAGTGTCTTAATGTCTTGGTCTTACCAATCCAGATGGACGAGTGACACATTGAGAAGATCTTCGCCCAGAAAGCGCCGTCCGAGTTCTTCGAACTTTTGAGGTAAGTCTGTTACATAACAGGAAAGAGTACCGACGTTATCCTTAATCGCAGCTTTGTCTTTATCTGCTAATAGCCCTGCAACAGCTTCAGATACTGCTTCGGACGAATCAATCAGCCGAACGCCGGAATGCAGCACGGACTGGATAGTCTCCTTCAGAAGCGGGTAATGAGTGCATCCGAGAATTACAGTATCCACACCATTTGTGTTGAAGGGAGTGAGGTATGTTTGCGCAATCATTCGCGGAATATCACCGGATGTCCATCCTTCTTCAGCGAGGGGAACAAACATTGGGCAGGCGATGCCGGTTACTTTCAGATCGGAATTGATAGCGTGGAGTTCAGTGGTATAAGCTCCTGATGTTACGGTGGAAATAGTGCCGATAACACCAATGTGCTTGGACTGTGTTACTTCAACAGAAGCGGCGGCACCAGGAGCAATAACTCCGATTAGAGGAATTTCATAATTTTTCCGGATTGCCGGCAGGGCCACGGCTGATGCAGTATTACATGCGACTACAATAAGCTTCACATTTTTCTCTATTAAAAAACCAGTGATTTGTTGAGAATAGTGAGTGACAGTCTCGGTGCTCTTTGTTCCGTAAGGAATATGGGCTGTGTCACCGAAATAGATGATATCCTCGCCTGGCAGTTTTTCTTTGAGAGCGTGTACTACCGTCAGCCCGCCAAGTCCTGAATCGAAAACTCCAATAGGAAGTGAACTGGACACTGCTTTGCCTATCCCTCTGCCTGCAGTACTTGCTCGGACCTGTCCTTGAATTTGCGGATTCCCCTATAAATTGCTTCAGAGATACTTTGACGATACCCCGGCTTACGGAGCTGTTTTTCTTCCTGTGGATTAGAGAGATAACCCACTTCAACAAGAATGTTAGGCATGGATGCTCCAACCAAAACGTAGAAACCGGCTTGTTTGATGCCCCTGTCAGGTGATGGGATACTCTTCCGCAGTTGAGTCTGTACGATGCTTGCCAATTCCTCACTCTCTTTCATAAAGGCATTTTGCATGAGTGAGGCGATGATGAAATTATCCTCCATAAGGTGTTCGTACCGGCTCTTTTCCTCTTCCAGTTTAATGGCGGCGTTTTCTCTTTCTGCTACAGCAGTAGCTTCACCTGTTTTACCGGGATTCAGGATGTATGTCTCAAATCCCTTAATGCGACGGCTTTTGTGGGCATTAGCATGGATGCTGACAAACAACTTTCCGTTGCTCTCATTGGCGGTCTTAGTACGCTTCCACAGAGGGATGAAGACATCTTCATCGCGAGTGTAGATTACTTTTACGTTGGTATGTTTTTCCAGTAGTCTACCCAGACGTTTGGTAATGTCCAGAGTGACAAACTTTTCCTGCAGACCGTATTTTCCGGTTGTTCCACCGTCTTTTCCACCGTGACCCGCATCAAGGACGATCGTATCAATATACCAATAATCACGAGAGCGCTTCATCATTTCCTCGCTTAGAATCAGTGGAGAGCGAAGGGTAAGAACAATTTCATTCGGGGCTGTATTCTGGTGGAGATCGTGAGATTCGATGTTGGATCGCAGGCGAAAAGCGAGTTGAGCAGTTCGCCCAGTTTGATCCATCTGGACTTCTTGAACTATACCTGTGGGCTGAGTACTCTGGATGCTGACAGAATCTCCTACACCCCCAACGACTGTGAGATAGAACCAACCGTTCTGAGCTGCCCATGCAGTCATTTTTCCTTCATCGAAGTAGCGTGTTGTCTGTGTGCGTATTACGGTGCCGTTGGATTTTTCTTCGATCTTAATACCGGTGATGTTATGTGCAAGAATTTCAACCACGATCACATTTCGCAGTTCATCATATGCCACTCCCGGTGCGGCGTGACGATTGAAGACCTGAAGAAACATCCGCATGGGGAGATATATGTCATCTTTATCCTGGACTGGATGGGTAGACATCTGATATACTTTATCATCTATCAGCACGAACCCGCAATTGGCGGAGACTTTGATTCGGTGACCACCAAAATAGATGACGATCTTCCCGCGATCAACGTTTTCATATATTCTGGCGGTTAGCGCCTTTGCGAGATCTTTAGTAGAGATGTAGGTTGTTAGCCCAAACTTGATTGATTCCACAAGCTTCTTTTTCTCTGGCTCGTTTGGGTATGAGACTGTAACCGTATCGGCCTTAATGCCGATAGAGGAAAGAAAGGTGACGAATAAGAGATACGAAACCAATCGCCGCATGGCCTTTAATTTATTCAGCATCACTGTCAGAAAGCAATATCCATCTGAAATCCGCTCTTTACAACAGGCTGGGACCATTCACCTGTGTAACGAGAGAACTCCCACGTACTCCGGAGTCGGAAGGAGATGGCAGCCCCGAAGCGTGTTCCGATTTTTACAAACAGAGCCATAGATTGTCCAGTACCGTAGAACATCTGGCTGCGCATCTCCCCTGGGAGATTGACATCCCACACGTATAGGCGTGAGTCGTAATCATCTACGATAAATCCTGACCAATGCAGAAGTACCTTGCGCCCGCTCCAACCGTGATGAAACTTGACAGACATCCCATAACCGTATGATGTGTCATCTTCATGGTTCACAGCCGATTGATCTGCCTGGAGTTGCAGTTTCGTCTTCTTCCCGAATTTGAGTGTGGATTTTAGACGCCACGACTCCCGCCTGGTTCCTGTTGGGAAAGCTTCACCCGGAAAGACAGAGGAATTACCGTTGGATTTTTGCTCTTCCTTCCATCTGAAGGAAAAGAGGTTCCTGCCTCGGCGTATATCTGTAGAGACGCTTATTTCATGTCCTTTTATGGGAACTATTCCGTTATCGCTCGATTGTTGATTTTGGTAAATATCACCGTAAGCTGCGAAGGATATTTTACCACGCCTCAACCTGATCGCCTGGTAGAGCCCAAGTTCATTCAGCGTACTGCTGCTCCACTCGCTAAATGGTTGGGAACGAGGACCCCGGAAGCCGAGAGGATAATTTCGTATGGCGCTAATCCATCGAATGTTTTTGTCGTTAATAAGAATACCTGCGAGGTAAGCTGGTGATGATGTTAACGTTCCCGCCAGTTCACCGAAAAGTAATGTCGAACCGACTGTCCAGCGTCCAAAAAAGGAGGTGGCTGCGGTCATGGGCTCCAACTCTTTACCAAACCCGGCAGTCGTCCATCTCCACGAAGTAATGACAACT
Organism: uncultured bacterium; assembly: GCA_964534955.1. Classification (GTDB taxonomy): domain Bacteria; phylum Fidelibacterota; class Marinisomatia; order Marinisomatales; family UBA2128; genus UBA2128. The sequence continues at coordinate 12,069 of CAZHRR010000010.1, read as the reverse complement.
CCTATTTCACCATTGTCGTCGTTATTCATTTCCAAAGTGGCGGCGAAGAGCTGCTCTTCTGCATTGTGCTTGCGGCTCAGTGAGGTTTGGCTATCGTGAGTTCCGGTGGTGCTCGTGCTTATAATACCGGTGGAATCGAAGACGGCATCGTGAGGTGCGGCGGAAAGGGAAGCGGTGAAGTTGCCTATTCCGGTTTCAGTTCTCACAGCCACTCCTCTTAGCCCCCAGTACTCCGTGGCAGAGCGAAAGGATCTGAGGCCTGAACCGCTTCGTGCCACGGATGTGATGCTTCCGGTTGATTTGATAGGCCGGGCTGAACGCCCCAAGAGGAGCCCATAGCCTGCGTAAATGCGATGATCGCCTGCAATGAGGGTTGTGTTTGACTGTAAATCGAAGGCAGCGTGGCCGGAAAGGAAGTCAGCCAGGGATGGCTCACTGGGATCTCGCTCCATGAGGAAACCACCCCTGAACGCTGTCTGTTGAAAGCTCAACTGTGTAAGTACTCTTTGGTCTTTATTGGAGATGACCCACCGGTTTCGCAGCAACCCGTTGAACGGTATCTGTGGTATGGTAGTCGTGATGATTGGGAGCAGTAGCTCAGCCGCCTTGGAGAGTTCACCCATATCAATAATTTCCTGCACAGAAGAAATTTCACCGAGATACCCGCTCCGGCCCACGATCAATGAAATGTCCAGGGACGTAAGCAGTGGTACAGCTTCCAGTTCACGTCGCGTAATAGTGTTTATATAGAGGGGGTTCCGCGTAAGCTCTTCCAACAAAAACAGTTCATCATCGGTGAGCACTTCGTCGTCCTCCTCTACGGTTACCAGAGTAAGGACATCCTCCAACGTTTGAGCGAACAGCCCAGTACTAAGCCAGAAAATAGCGCAAATCAACCATCTTGCTGAGTGGATTGGCTGGTTACTTATGGCTGGCATAGCTGACCTGCTGCTCTTAAGGATAAGTCTATCGTCAAACTTGGGTGGTGTCAATATAACCGTTTACATTTTCCTTCTGTAATCAAACAATATTAAAGCACGAAACACAGTTTTTTGTATCAGGCCAGTCCTTTAGCCACCCTGTCGTTCCATGACTCTTTACCAGCGGTGGTTGGGACTTCCTCCATTGTAACACATCCTGGAACTGGACAAACAAGCTGACATAGATTACAACCGATGCATTCATCGTCATCAACGAAGGGGATGTGGACTTCTGATTCATTTTGGTCAGTGTGAACAACGGGGGGCATTATGCTTGTGCGCGGGTTGATGCCATGATCAGCTGTACCGTGGTAAGCTGAGCACGGACCTTGACGGGTGTGTATACACTGATGGCCGCCATCCAGACAGGCGATGTAGCAAAGCTGGCAGCCGATGCAGGTTTTAGAGTTGATCTTGGCGGTGACACCGAAATTGAGGTCGAGATCTCCCCACTCCACAAAAGTAGGCACGGCTTTTCCGATCAGGTCGTTGACTGACTTCATTCCCATTTCATCCAAGTAGTTGTTCAGTCCATCGATCATATCCTCAACAATGCGGTAGCCGTAGTGCATGACAGCGGTACATACCTGGACGGATGTGCAGCCGAGAGCAAGGAATTCAGCAGCGTCATACCAATTGGAAATACCGCCGATACCTGAAATGGGTACAGTAATCCTCGCATCACGGGCCAAAGCCCCTGCCATATGGAGGGCAATAGGCTTCACCGCTGGACCGCAATAACCTCCTTGGGTTCCTCCCGTCCCAACGGTAGGCTGGATAACGAGGTTCTTTAGATCGACGCCTATTATAGACTTGAGCGTGTTAATGAGAGAAATGGCGTCAGCTCCTCCCTCTACAGCAGCTATTCCCGGATCCAGGATATTTGTCACGTTAGGTGTTAATTTAGCTATGACCGGTATAGTGGCAAATTCTCTCACCCATGATGTGATTTCTCTTAGCACATCCGGTTCCTGACCCACGGCACTTCCCATGCCGCGCTCACACATCCCGTGGGGGCATCCAAAGTTGAGTTCCAATCCGTCCGCCCCGGTGTCTTCAGATCGCTTGATGATATCCTTCCATTCGTCTTTGGATTCTACCATAAGGGAGACCACAACAGCGTTTTCAGGGTACCGCTTTTTAACCTCATAGATTTCCTTGAAGTTGGTTTCCAGCGGACGGTCAGTGATCAGTTCGATATTGTTGAGTCCCATGACCGGTGAGCCGGAATAGTCCACTGCTCCCAAGCGGGAAGAGACGTTGACTATGGGTTTGCCTACTGTTTTCCAGACGGCTCCGCCCCAGCCCATATCAAAAGCGCGCATCACCTGTTCGCCGCAATTGGATGGGGGGCCGGATGCCAGCCAAAATGGATTGGGACTTGTGATTCCGCATAAGTTGATGGATAGATCCGCCATTACCGACCTCCTGAAATATCTTTCTGCTGTTGAATTATTGGGCTCGGTTCCGTCTTTACGCCCCAGCTCCTGAGCATGGCAAAGGCAGCCTCCCGCCCGTCCTCCACAGCATTTATGACTTCCTTGCCGCCGTTGATGCAGTCACCGCCTGCGTAGACGTTCGGGAGTGTAGTCTCTCGTGTTAATGGATCAACAACCACTCTTCCGTTTTCGTCCATCTTAATTTCTGCAGAAAGGCGAGAGGCGTGTTCCTCTTGACCAATGGCTACCACCACCCAGTCGCAGGGAAATTCCCGGATTTGGCCAGATGTAGTGGATTCTGCCCTCAGTGCGGTTACTCCATTATCGTCAAGAACGATTTCCACAGGCCGGAAACTCTCATGCAAACGTACACTGTATTCCCTGGCACCGGTCAATTCATGCTTGTACCCGCGCATCTCTTCTTCTGTCCGACGGTAGACTATCGTGGACTCTTTCACACCCAGCATGGCCAGTTCACGAGCGATATCAATAGCCGTGTTCCCGCCCCCGATAACTACCACGGATCTGATGTCCTCCGGGATATGGAAGTCCGGTTCGTTCTTGATTTTCTGTATCAGTTCAGTTGCGCCCCAGACTGACGCTCCCTCTTCTCCAGGGATACCCAACTGCTGATCACTTCCAAGACCAACTCCAATGAAGACGGCGTCGTATTCCTCTAACAGGCTATCCAGCTGGATATCTTTACCAGCTTCAACGCCAGTCTTCAATTCTACCCCGTGATTTAAAAGCCATGTAACCTCCTGAAGCCACTCTTCCGTCTGGAGTTTGTATGGAGCCACGCCAGTAGTATTGAGACCACCCGGCAGGTCGCTTTTCTCGAAGACAACGGACTTAACTCCCTCCAGGACCAGATAGGAAGCACAAGCCAGAGACGCCGGTCCGGCACCGATGAGTGCGACTTTTTTCCCGCAACTTTCCTTGGGTACGAACAGTTGTCGGACATCGCTCTGTTCACATTCCAAAGCTTTCTGGACAATGTAGCGCTGAAGCCGACCGATCTGAATTGGCTGACGGTTCAGGTCATTGTAGACGCAGGCGCCAACGCACAATTCCTCAACAGGACAGACACGCCCGGTTGACAGTCCCAGTATGTTCGCAGTGAGAATGGTTCTGGCGCTGCCTATTAGGTTACCGCAGGTTATCTTCCAGATGAAGGAGGGAATATCGATTCCTGCAGGACATGCCTTGATGCAGGGGGCGTCGTAGCAGTAGAGACAACGATTAGCCTCGAGGAGCGCTTCTGCTTGAGTATAGAGCGGTTTGGCATCGCTGAATTCCCTTTCAAGTCGTTTGTCAGGCAGGGTGTATTTGAAATGACCGTGGTCTGTCACAGCGATGAACTGCCTAAGCTTCTATAGCTCCCAATGACTCATCGAGAATGTGAATAGCTTGATCGACTTCGTCTTCTGTAATGTTGAGGGGCGGCCCGATTCGAATAGCATTGGCATAGAGACCTCCCCTTCCGATAAGCAAACCACGTTTCTTAGTTTCTTCCATCAGCTGGTCAGTTGCTGTAGGATTTGGTGTGCGGTCCTGAATTGTCTCGTCCATGACGAGTTCAATAGCTTGCATCAGTCCCATACCTCTCACGTCACCGACGATCTTCGGGTAGACCTCTTTCAGGCGATCCAGGCCTTCACGGAGGATGTTTCCCATGTGGCGGGCGTTTGCGGTCAGGTCGTCCCTTTCAATGACATCTATAGTGGCACTGGCAGCTGTACAGCTTACAGGATTGCCTCCAAACGTGGAGATGGTATTCTTCGTGAGAGATCCTGCAATGGCAGTTGTGGCTATAACGACACCGAGCGGAAGACCGTTGGCAATTCCTTTGGCCATGGTTATGATGTCTGGCTCCACATCGTATTGCTCGATACCCCATCTCTTGCCGGTACGGCCCATACCGGTCTGTACTTCGTCGGAAATGAATACGCCACCATACTTCCGAATGATTTCTGCCACAATTTGAAAATACTCTTTTGGTGGAGTTATGAATCCTCCAACTCCCTGAATAGGCTCGACAAGCATCCCGGCAACTGCTCCGGTAGTGGTGGTCTGAATTAGCTCTTCTACGTCCGTGGCGCAGGCGACCTTGCAGTCCTGATAGGTCTGCTTTAGAGGACAGCGGTAACAGTAGGGTGAGAGGGCGTGCTTGATAGCAGAGACCTGAGTCTGGAGTGCTCTCCATGAGGAATGGGCTGTAAGCGACTGGGCAAGAAGTGATCTCCCCGAGTAGCCGTGACGCAGGGCAATCAGTTCTGAGTTTCCTGTATAGAGCTGCGCCATCATAACTGCTGTCTCATCTGCTTCAGTTCCTGAGGCAGTGAAAAAGCACTTATCAAGTTGGCCTGGCGCTATGTTGGCCAGCTTCTCTGCCAGTTCTACAATGGGGAGAGTGGGGTAAAGGGTTGATATATGGGTTAACTGCTTCATTTGGGATAGGACTTTATCATTGACATCCCTGTTGGCATGCCCGACAGATATGGTGAGAATGCCGCCGAAAAAGTCCAGATAGCTGTTTCCCTCGATGTCCTTTACCGTGGCACCAGCACCTTCCGTAATGACGATTGGTTCCTTGTAGAAGTTCTTTAGCGCCGGGAAGAGATACTCCTTGTGTTTTTTTCTGATATCTTCACTATTCATTTATTCGACTCCATTAATTGATTAGGGATTGGTGAGCTGTTCGTACGATTCTGGGCGGCGGTCTCTAAAAAATTGCCATGTAGATCTTACCTCTTCAATCATGTCGAGGTCCAGCTCAGCTGCCACCAGCTCATCCTTATCTTCAGAACCGATGGCGACAATTTCCCCTCGAGGGTCAACGAAATAGGAACTTCCGTAGAATTGACCGAGATTCCACGGTTTTTCAATCCCAACGCGGTTGCTGCATCCCATGAAGTAACCGTTAGCGACAGCGTGGGCCGGCTGTTCCAGCTTCCAGAGATACTGAGAGAGTCCCGCCACAGTAGCCGAAGGGTTGTAGACTATTTCCGCTCCGTTGAGCCCCAGTGCTCGTGCCCCTTCCGGAAAGTGGCGGTCGTAGCAGATGTAGACTCCTACTTTGGCGTAACGTGTTTCAAAGACGGGGTAGCCCAGGTTTCCGGGGCGGAAAAAGAACTTCTCCCAGAATCCGGAGGTATGGGGAATGTGGTTCTTCCGGTATTTCCCAAGATATTTGCCATCAGCATCAATAACTGCTGCTGAATTGTACAGGAAGCCCGGCTGTTCCTTTTCGTAAATGGGAACCACCATGACCATCTGGTATTGTCTGGCAAATTCCTGCATACGCTCGACAGTGGGTCCGGGAATTGGTTCAGCCGCTTTATACCAGGCACTGTCCTGGCCTGGACAGAAATAGGGTGTGTTGAAGATTTCCTGAAGGCAGAGGATCTGGACTCCCTGCTTGCCGGCCTCTTCAATCATCGGAATGTGTTTCTCAAGAGCTGCCTCCTTGATCTCTTCCGTGGTACCGTCACCTTCAGTCTTGGGAACGCTCATTTGAATGAGACCTGTTTTAACGATTCTTGGCATAATGAACTCCTTACTTTTAAGTTATCAGCCGCTACCCCGAATTGTGCCTAAGTTGCAGGGACTACCCGCTTTTTGTTTTCGGTAAGTGCTCAAGGCTGTCATTCGATGTTGGGATCTCTCCTGATGAATTCACCATATCCGACATCGCCTGTGAAGCAACCCTCTTTTGCTACTATTTTTCCTCTCAATAGTGTAAGATAGGGATAGCCTTTGAGCTTCCATCCCTGGTAGGGAGACCAGTCGCAGTTTGTTTCCATATTCTGATAATCCACAGTAACCTCCTTCTCAGGGTCAAACACCAGGATATCTGCATCGGTCCCCACCTGAAGCGATCCCTTTTCAGGATACATTCCGAATATCTTGGCGGGATTGGTTGATTGGTAATGAACAAACTGATTCAGGCTTATCTTGTTTTGAGCTACACCATACGTATATACCAACGGCATCATCAGTTCCGACCCAGGCATGCCGAATGGGATCTTAGTAAAATCACCCTCCCACATGGCCTTTTGCTTGGTGTCGAAAGTACAGGTATCGGTTGCTATGGAGTCTATCTCGCCATTGCCCAGAGACTCCCAGAGACGATCAATGTCAGCTTTTTTCTTGATCTGAGGGCACGTTCCGTAAAGGTGCCCGTTTTCACCCTTGAAAAGATCATCTTCCAGCAGAAGGTAGTGCGGGCAGGTCTCTGCTAATACGTTTACGCCCCGTTTCTTGGCAGCTGTTACAAGATCTGCGCCGCCGCCTGTAGACATATGAACAACATAGAGTCTCCCGCCAGTCTCTTCTGCCCATCTTATTGCCCTCTGTATCGCCTCTTCCTCTATGAAGTTAGGTCTTGAAAGAACGTGGCAGTAAGCTCCATATTTCTTCATGTCCTCGGGATTATGATACTTCTCAATCAGGTAGTCCAGCACATCAACGGATTCTGCGTGAACCATAATTGTGCCGCCGAGTCTCCTGGTTTCTTCCAAAGCTTGATAGAGCATGCTGTCGGTAGACAGCCAACCCTCGCTGCGATAGATCATAAACATCTTGAAGGAGACAATACCTTCTTCTATCAGAGATTTGAGTTCCGCTTTAGTTTTGTCGTTCCAATCGGTTATTCCACCGTGAAGGGAGTAGTCCACGCACACCTTCCCGTTCGCTTCTTCTTTTCTTGCTTCCACTGCAGCGCTGATAGTATTCCCTTTGCTCTGAATGGCATAATCAACAATAGTTGTAATGCCTCCAGCTGCCGCAGCTTTTGTTCCTGTTATGAAATCATCAGCAGAGACTGTCCCGCAAAAGGGCAGCTGGAGATGAACGTGGACGTCCAGACCTCCCGGCATTACGTATTTGTTTGTAGCGTCGATTATCTCACCCGCATCATTCAGGCCTTGAGCTATGAGCTCAATCTTACCGTTGGAAAGTCCGATATCAGCCTTGAATACCTCATTGTCTGTCACGATGGTCCCGTTTTTGATTATTAGATCCATATTATCTTCCCTGAATTTGATTGGTTCATTGTTTGCCCCATGCAGTAAGGCCTCGCTCTAAGTCGGTTCCTGGGACAGTGTTGTCAAGGATGAGTGCCACGAAGGCGCCAACCGCCATCCCCGTGCTGCCTAAGGTGTTAATGATGTTTGCCAGCCAGTCAGGTTCAAAAGTCTGTGGATGTGCGGCAAAATATTCCGGGACACTCAATCCCATAAAGAAGGCGAAACCAAGAATGAATAGATTCCGGGTAGAGTTGAGGTCAACGAACTGAAGGTTTGAAAGCCCTACTGAAGCGATCATTCCGAACATGGCACAGTACATGCCACCAACTATGGGCTGAGGAATCGTGGTAAAAAGTGCGCCGAACTTAGAGATCATACCTAGAAAGATCATAAGGATAGCTCCAGCCTGGACTACCCTGCGAGCTCCCACACGGGTGAGTCCAATAGCCCCAATATTCTCACTGTACGAAGTTGTACCGTTTCCGGTCCCGAATAACCCAGCCACCATACAACCGAGTCCCTCGAAGGTAATACCCCGGTTGATAATCCGTTCGTCGGGGGTTGGAGCGCCGCTTAGGCGGGCACAGGCGTAGTAGTCACCGATGGACTCCACCATAGAGGCGATATATCCAGCTAACATCCCCACGAAGGCGGCCAGGCCGAATTGGGGAATGCCCCACTGGAAAGGATAGGGTACGCGGAACCACGGAGCGTTCTTCAGGTTCACCATGCTGGTGTATGACGGGTGACCCTTCGGGAAGACTCCTGCGGCGGTAAGTAAGGCCGCTGCGGCCCAAGCAGTGAGGATAGCCAGCAGAATGGGATAGAGTTGGAAAGAGCGGTGCTTAGATCGCAGGTACTGACTGAACAGGATGATAAGGAGAATGGTAAGTCCGCCAATGGGCCAGTGGGTACCAGCTGTAGGGGCGCCAAACTTAAAAAGAGCCAGCCCGATAAGAGCGATTGTTGGTGCAATAGTGATGGGTCCCACAAAGCGAAGCAGCTTTCCCACAAGACCGCTCGATCCCACTGCTATTTCCACAACGGAGCCAGCGATAATGGCGCCTTGGACGTGCTGCATACGAACCTCCCAGCCCGCACTTGCCAGGGATGCCATTCCGCAGATGGCGAACGTCGGCGCCAGAAAGGAGAACGTTCCCCCTTGAACAATCGGGAGACGGTTACCCCAGGTGGTTTGCAGCAGTGTGGTAATACCGCTGACAAAGAACATGGTGGCAATGAGCCACCCTTTCTCAACCGGATCTGTAATCCCGAGGGCAGGAGCAAGTAGAAGGGGAATCGAGAGGGTGGAACCGAACATGGTGAGGTAGTGCTGCAGTCCGAGCACACCGGTTTGGAAGGGTGGAGGAACATCGTCGATACCGTAAAGCAGAGTACGGGCATTCTGCCGTTCATACTCCATTCGTGAACTCCCTATTCAACTTACCCCAGTCATTCCGTTCAACTCATCCAGTTTGTTCGAGCTTCCGGATTCCACTTGGTAGTAGTCTTCTTCGGCTTTGTCCAGAATTCTATAGAACTTTCTCCTGTAATGTCGCCGGTTCCGAACTTTGATTCATTCCACCCGCCAAAAGAAAACGGTTCCCTGGGAACAGGAACACCGATGTTAACGCCGATCATCCCTGCGCTTGCCCGCTTAGTCACGTACTGTGCCAGTCCCCCGGATTGTGTGAAGACCGAAGCGGCATTGCCGTAATGTGAACTGTTCTCAATCTCCAGTGCCTGGTCAACGGTGGAGGCTCTAAGAATAGTGAGAACTGGTCCGAATACCTCTTCAGTGGCGATTTTCATATCTGGAGTTACGTGGTCAATGACAGTGGGACCCACGTAGAAGCCGTTTTCTTTCCCGTTAACCACAGTTCCGCGTCCATCCACAGGGACTGTTGCTCCCGCTTTCTCAGCTTCTGTAATGTAACCTTCGATCCGTTCTTTTGCCTGTTTAGAAATGATGGCGCCCAGGTTCTCACCGGGGATGATTTTTCTTGCTTCGTCACACAGTCTTGTGATAATGGAGTCCACATCACCGACAGCCACCATGACTGAAGCTGCCATACATCGCTGTCCGGCGCATCCCGTCATGGAAGCGGCTACGTCTGATGCCGTCATCTCCTCGTTGGCGTCGGGAAGGACAATTAGGTGGTTTTTCGCCCCTCCCAGACAGAGCGCCCGTTTCAAATTTGAGGTAGCACGCTTGTAAACAATCTTGGCTACTTTCGTAGATCCAACGAAAGAGACAGCGTCGATGCCCGGGTGATCACAGATCGCCTCTACCGCTGTCTGAGCGCCATGGACAATATTTAAGACCCCCTTTGGCAACCCGGCCTCTGTAAGAAGTTCAGCGATCCGGTTGGCACTTAAGGGAACCTGCTCAGACGGTTTCAGGATCATGGTATTGCCCAGGGCAATAGCGTTGGGGATAGTCCAGTTGGGAACCATGTTAGGAAAATTAAAAGGTGTAATGGAGGCTACCACTCCCACGGGGTAGCGCTCAGACCGACATTCCACTCCCGGGCTGACTTCTTCGATCTGACCTGACACCAGCTGAGGAAAGGAACAGGCAAACTCTGTCAGTTCGATTGATTTGTCCACTTCCGCTGTCGCTTCGGTCGAGGTCTTGCCGTTCTCTTCCGAGACGAGAGCGACGAGTTCAGCCCGGTACTTTTCCAGGAGCTGTCTGTAGCGAAAGAAGATCTGAACTCTCTCCTTAAGAGTCAGGGCTGACCAGCTGGGGAGAGCACTCCTTGCTGCCTGAACGGCGTCATCAACAGCCTCTGGCTGCGATAGGATAACTTCCGAGATCAACTCTCCATTGATGGGACTGAAAACGCTAAGGAGATCACCGTCGCCGGAGACTCGTTTACCGTTGATGTAATTTGTTACTTTGGAGTATTTCATGCTGTAGTTTGTTTAGTAGGTTTAATGTTAGACGATTGTTTACCACTGCTTGTTTTCTTAACGAAGCGAAAATAAGGGTTACTTCTCACTTTTCCAAAAGATGTCCGCCACGGTATCATGGCAGACGAAACTGCAGAGCAACCATCTGGCTAACCGGCAGAGCCGGATGGGTAGCAACGGCATAGCTGATATTCTGTCCTTTCAACGTAATCTGGATGGCAGCAGTGGCCTGGGATGGATTTGACACAAATCCTGCAGCAAGGCGAAAACCTGAAATCGGCGACCAGCCGCCGCCAAACTTGAACCGGGGAGTAAACAGCAGATCCTTCTCTACCTCCAGGGCAGCTGCTATTCTTTCTGTGGGAGTAAACAGGATTCCTGTCGCCACTACTTGAGGCAGAAGCTCGCGGGAGGTTCCGATACGTGGGCTGTTCAGGTTCCGGTAGAGGAGGGACCACCTCAAATCTTCAGCGATTTGGAAGCCGGCAGAGACAGACAGGGCTATGGCGCGGGTGGAACCGTAGTTCTTGATAGTCAGTTCGTGGCCAGTAAAGCTCATGCCGACGGATAGATTGTTTCCTATTTCGCCAGCTGTCGCTATGGAGAAGGAGGTTTCCTTGTAGAGCGACGAGCCGAAGGTGGTGGCAGATGCACCCATTGAGGCAAATGACAGTGGAGCCGCCACAGCAGCGCCGGAGTAATCAAGCTCAGAAAGCCGGAAGCTGGTTGAGTAGAATACATCAGCTGATGGTTCGCGGAGCCTGCTCATCGAAGCAGGGTGGCTGACCATGGCTAAGGGTGTTTCTTCTACGCTTAGAGCCGAAAAACCCATCCCCATCTGTAGAGGCGAGGACGGTAATCGCTCAAAGGCAGCCGAAAGAATGGTCAATGATAGAAAAAGAGTAAATATACAATGCATAGTGGGAATGTAGTTTAGGAGATGGAAAAAGGCAAGTAGTGGTGAGTGAGAATCGGAAATATTTTGGGGGAGTATTCAAGGGAGAGATCAGTGTCATGTAGGGATTGGACTTTCCGGGTTGCTGTCTATGAGAAATTCCCGAGGTATTTCTTGCGGACTCAGCCGTTTTCGCGCCATTCTAAGATCCGTGCCCAGGTGGTTTTCAGGTGGAGTTTGTAGAGGGTGGCGGGGGTTAAATTTTGTTGATTATTGCTTTTTCGTTGAATTAAACGCAACCAATTTCTCCCAAATATAATTCCATGTCAGGTGGTTTCGGAATAGCCAATCTTGCAAGATCTGTTCCGGCAATTGCTGTTAGTGTTTTGTCAGTGTCGCCTATCATTTCTCTATTTTAAATGTTGTCTAACGTCTTCCTAAACCCAATTATTGTGCTTATTGTGTTCACACTTTAAGTAGAATATGGAATCCACGTAAAAATGATTAACCGATTCGGGGGGAAGATTCCGAAAAACTGTTAGATTGTTGCTATAGCAGAGTTGGCTCATACTTAGCTAAAGATCCATCTCTGTTCATCTACCACTTGATAGAACTGAATTGCTCGAATACCCATATCTCTACAGACATCTGGAATCCGAGGTCCATTTAAGTTACCTGTTGAGGATTCATGAGTAACCACAGAGCAATTGAAATATTTTGCGACAGCAATTACAAAAGGATCCGCGAAATTCTTACTAGTGTCATGTCAACCTTGTAATGTCGTAATATATGTGGTAAATTTTCTTCAT
>CAZHRR010000009.1:17925-30746 GCA_964534955.1 uncultured bacterium | reverse complement strand
GGGTTTGATACACGCAGATTGGTAGAATGGCAGGAAAAGGGATATATTCAAAAGTTGAGAAATCGGTACTACTGTTTTTCCCAGCAGGAGAGTGATGAGCGTCTGTTATACAGAATTGCAAATGTAATCTATAGTCCATCCTACGTATCATTAGAAACGGCTCTGGCGCGTTACGGATTTATTCCCGAAGGAGTTTTTCAGATTGTATCTTGTACCACGCTGAAGACGCAGACATTTTCTACTCCATTAGGTACCTTTGTCTATCGGCATTTGAAGCCTGAACTTTTTTTTGGCTATTTATTGGAGCGTTGGCAGGAGTATCACAGCTCTATTGCTGAACCGGAAAAGACGTTAATTGACTATCTATACCTGCACCCCAAGATACAGGATGTAGATGATTTGATTGACCTTCGTTGGAATCGATTGGCAATCAACGACCAGATAGTGATGGATAAGTTAGCAGCTTATGAGGCCCAGATTTCTTCACCAGCACTAAGTCAGAGAGTACAAATTCTAAAGGAGTTTCTACATGCTGAGTCTAAGTGAAATACAATCGTCCTTCCCGGAACCATTACATCGGTTTCCCCGGTTTATGCTGCGGGAATATCTCCAGGTTAAAATATTGGAGATTATATTTGAGAGTCAGGCAGCCAACCAATTATGTTTTTTAGGAGGGACTAGCCTTCGTATTGTCCATGGCAATCATCGGTTCTCCGAAGATCTGGATTTTGACAATCTTAGTTTGCAGGAGGCACAGTTTACAAATCTTGCCAACAAGATTCAGACACAGCTGGAGATGGAAGGGTATGATGTCGAGTTGCAGATGGTAAAAAGTAGAGCGTGGCACTGCCATATCAGGTTTCCTGGATTGTTGTACACCGAAGGTCTTTCCAGTCACCATGATGAAAAAATATTGATACAGTTGGATACGGAACCTCAGCACATTGATTATGAACCGGATCGATTTATATTGAATCGTTTCGAGGTGTTCACTACCATTTTAACAATTCCTCTTCCACTATTATTATCCCAGAAATTGTATGCGATCATTAACAGGAACCGCAAGAAAGGACGAGACTTTTTTGATGTCGTATTTCTTTTAGGGAAAGGTATCCAACCGGATTATTCTTATTTGGAGAAGAAAGCCGACATTTCCGATACGCCTGATTTGGCGCAAAAGATAGTGGAGATATGTCAATCGGTAGATATGGAGTTAATGGCTAAAGATGTAGCGCCCTTTCTATTCTCAGAGCAAGACAAAAAGAGGGTGCTCCGGTTTAAAGAATATTTTCGTCAAGAGATGAACTTGGAGTAATCCTCCAAATCTAGCTTTTCCCTGCTACCGCCCCCGTAGCCTCACCTTTTATAGGTGAGCAAGTAGTCAACGAAAGTCGAATCCCGTCTGCCCGTCCGCAGTGTAACGAAGGAGGGTATGCCGATAGACGAAACGGGCATCGCCTGTCAATCGTATCCGCCGGTCCCATAGGGACTTCATGGAGCTGGCGGAGTAGATTGGTAACCGTTAAGCAACAAACGATTTCCCCACTTCTTACTTTTACCCTGAAACTTGCGAGTTAACCGCTTACAGCAGTTTGCAATATAGACGTAAGAACCGGCGTCACACCATTGATGATAAACTGCACTGCGATGACCATCAGGATGATCCCCATGATGCGCTGGATAATACGCATCCCTGTGGCTCCCAGTCGTGCAGCGAGGCGGTCAGCTCCCCGGAAAACAAAATAAGTAATAATCAGTGTAATCAGGATAGCCGCCAGCAGGATACCGTAATGGATGTACGATTCTGCCTGTGCAGAGAGCATCATGGCGGCTGTGATGGCTCCGGGACCGGCGATTACTGGTATCCCTACCGGGCTGATGGCAATATCGTCGTGGTCCATCCCCTCTTCCTGCTCAGCCGGAGTAGACCGGGTCCGGGAGACAATGGCTTCCAGCATCCTGAGTCCGCTCCGGAAGAAGAGAATACCGCCCATAATCCGGAAAGCGTCCAGTGTAATGGAATAGAAGGAGAAGATGGCACTACCTACAAGAGCGAAGATAATCAGTATGAGAGCAGCGGTACTGGCTCCCTTCTTAGCAATGCTCCGGCGCTGAGCCGTGTCGAACCGATCTGTAAGAGCGAGAAACACCGGGGCAATGCCCAGGGGATTTACCAGCGTCAACAATGTGGTAAAGCAGAGGAGAGCGTATTCTGTCAGGGGATGCAGGATCATGTTTACATTCTCTCTGGCTGGGAAATACCTAAAATTTTCAACCCATTTGCCAGCGCCAAACGGGCAGCCGAGACCAGCGCCAGCCGGGCTACTGTCAGGTCTGAGTCATCCGTCACAACACGGCACTCGGTATAAAACTTATGGAAGCGGGCAGCCACCTCTTGCAGGTAGTTGGCGATTATCTGCGGCTCCAGTGTCTCAAGGGCCGATTGTGCCGTTTCGGGGAAGCGGATGATCTCTTTTATCAGTTTCAGCTCGGAGGGATCTTTAAGGAGAGAGAGGTCAGGTTTCTTATCTGCAATAGCTCCGGTCTCCTCGCCGAACTTGATTATATTGCATATCCGGGCATGTGCATACTGGAGATAAAAAACCGGATTTTCTTCCGACTCCTTTGTAGCCAGCTCCAGATCAAAGTTCAGATGGCTCTGCATACCACGCATGATAAAGAAGTATCGCACTACATCGGAACCCACAGTGTTAATTAGTTCCTGTAATGTCACGTATGCTGCTTTTCTTGTAGACATTTTCACTTTTTCACCGGTTGACTTGAGGGTCACAAACTGATGAATAAGTACACGGATGTGATCAATTTTGTTTCCCAGTTTTTCCACTCCTGCGAGGACATCTGGATAAGTGTCCATGTGGTCGGCCCCGAAGATATCAACAATGAGGTCGAATCCCCGCTTGACTTTCTGACAGTGGTAGGCGATATCAGGAAGGCGGTAGGTAGGCTCACCGCTGGACTTGATAAGAACAGTATCCTGATCTTTTCCCAGTTCTGAGGTCTTGAACCAGACAGCGCCATCGGCATCGTAGACAAGTCCCTTTTTCCGCAGGTCACTCACCACGGCATCAATAGAGCCGTCCTCATAAAAGGTTTTTTCGTTGACATAACTTTCCATCTCGATGCCCATGTTGGTGAGGGTCTGTCTGATGTGAGCAAAAATTGTCTCTTCCGCTGTCTCTTTAAAGATAGGATTACCTGCATTGTCTTTTAAGCTGTCGCCCTTCTTAGAGTAAATATCCCGGGCAATATCGTGGATGTACTCGCCTTCATAGCCCCCTTCAGGGAGTTCTGTCTCTTCTCCCAGAATTTCCCGGTAGCGGGCATAAACTGATTCCCCTAAAAGTCGCATCTGCCTCCCGGCGTCGTTGAAATAATATTCCCGAGTCACGTCATAGCCGTGCCACTCCAGGATAGATGAGACCGTGTCTCCCAGCACTGCCTGCCTGCCGTGTCCTACAGTAAGAGGCCCCGTGGGATTGGCGCTGACAAATTCCACAAGAGCTGTCTGATCACTGCCTTTGTCTGACCTGCCGTAGCTATCACTGGCAGAAAGAATTCCAGGGATATGGTTGCGCAGATAAACGTGAGCAATAGTAAAATTGATAAATCCCGGTGCTGAAACAGAGATATTCGCACAGATGTTTTGATCCGGTTCCATGACAGATTTAACAGTTTCCGCTAACTCCATTGGGGGCTTGCCGGCGTCTTTGGCGGTCACCAGGGCAGCATTAGTGGAATAATCTCCCAGCTCAGGTGACTTGCAGCGCTCAATCCGGAATGAATCACTGGGAAGCTCCAGCTTTTTCAATGCCTTTGACGTGAGGGTTCGGAAATAGTCTATTAAATCAAGTGTGGACATGGGAGAATTTAACGACTCAGTAGCAGACGGAGACAACCTTAATTATGGAATAGTGATTAGTGGAAATAAACCCCGCCATGACAGCAGGAAAGTAGATAGACCATTCACCAGTTATTTATCCATCGTACTTGTTAATCGTAGTAGATTTATCACTCGTAGTGTAACGAAGAGTGAACGTAGATTAAATGACGACAGGAATGTAGATGGACTACTCCTCCACTCAACAGGAACCCATAACTGAAGTGTTATTTCCTACTTCATACTTCCTGCTTCTTACTTCTTCCTTTCTCCTCCGCTACCCTATTCCCCCGCCTAATCAACTGTTTCTGTCTCCGCATCTGCCCAGAGCCTCTCCAGCTGGTAGTAATCCCTCGCTTCCTCCAGAAAGATATGTACTACTACATCCACGTAATCAAGCAGGATCCACCGCCGGTTGTCTACTCCCTCTGTATGCCACGGCTTGACAGGAGGTATCAGCTTCTCCTGAATAGTATCGCAGATGGCTTTTACGTGGACATCTGAATTGCCGGAGCAGATGATAAAGAAATCTGTAATACTGGTCTGCTCACGCACATCAAGAATGGTGACGTCGGCAGCCTTTTTTGAGACGGCAACTTCGGCGATAGAGTGAGCCAGTTTGTCTGACGACGGAAAAGGGGGAGTGGTCTCGCCGGAGGTCAATTCAGACGGCGGGACTCCAGGTATTTGTCGAAAGGTTCAATGGTTTGATGATCACTGCCTACAATCACGGTGACGTCCACATCCAGATCGAGATCTACATCGGTGATGATGGCCTCTCGGTCCATCCCTAATAAGCTGGCCACCTGATATCCACGGTCGAGGTATTGACTCCTCTGAATGATCCGTGTAGTTCTATAGTCGAAATGGTCCGCATTTTCAGTGGTTACAACATCAAGATGGTAATTTCGAAGGAAGTCAGTAAACTGTCCCCCCAGACCCTGTTTACCACATCCGTTCAAGACCTCCACCTGTACCGGAGTCAGTGGCGAATTGTTATACTTTTTAAATATTTCTGCCGGCTTGGAGAGATTCGGTTGGGCCATGGCAGTTTTTTCTTGATCCTGCCAGTTATTCTGAACGAACGACACCACGAAAGCGATAGCGACAAAAGCGAGAAAGATGATGGTCGCATTCAGGGTAGGTGACTGGAATATTCGCTCAGGAAGGTTGGTCGGTTTGCGCCTGACTGGTCTTCTCCGGCTTTTCATTACTCTATAGCTCCGGATGAGAGACCGGTTATCAAATCACTGCACCAATATGTGCGTTCCTCTAATCCTGGAGCCATTGACCCGCGTTGAGGTAGGGGTAAAAACTGTTTGATTGCCGGTATCTGTATAATGGATAGTTGTTGAAAATTAATTCAAACCGGCTGTTCTCTGAGGGTTTGTACTCGAGTTTTGCCTGATAGAAAGTTTGACCATTGAAGGCGTTGACACTTCCCGGAAGTGAAGAAAATGTGGGCTGAACAAAATCGAGATTTGCCTGAAGAGATAATTTGTCTGAAAGGAGATAGCGCATCCTGTTGGAATAGACTCCGTAGCCGAAGGACATCCCGCCCATGGAAGCCATACTTAAACCGAAGCTGTGATTCATTGAAAACCGCTCCGGGTCCAGGAATGTGATACCGCTTTCTTCTGCTTCAGAGGGCAGGGGGTTAGCAGGGGTGCCGTTTACAAGCTGGGATTTATACTGACCGTAGGAGAGTGAGATAAGACTGAATAAAAGGAGTAAGATGCTAATTTTTGATTTCATTCGTTTTGTAAAAAGTGCTGTTGAGTTCCTCTAACTGTTCGGGACTGTTTACGCCTGCCACTTCCCTGGCATTTTCTGTTTTTTCCACAGCGACAATACCGCTTTCTGCCATGATCAGCGGGAGCACATCGGGAAGGTAATATTCCTGCTGGACATTTGCATTGCCGACCTCTGGCAGATACCGGAAGAGGGTCTTGGTATCGAAGAAATAAATTCCGGCGTTGATTTCCCGGACTTCCCGTTCATCATGGGAGCAATCCTTCTCTTCCACGATATGCTTCAGATTGCCATCATCCCTCCGGATGACCCTTCCGTACCCTGTGGGGTTATCAATAATCGTTGACAGCACCGTGGCTGCCGCATTAGAAACATAATGTCTGTAGAGTATTTTGTCAAGCGTCATTTCGCTTAAAAGAGGCACATCTCCGGAAAGTATCAGTACATTTCCGTTGAAGTCTGAGAGATTACCTTTCGCCTGGAGAACTGCATGTCCGGTCCCTAACTGTTTGTCCTGTGTTGCGAACTCTACGCCGCTTCTACTCAGCTCATCCATCACAAGTTCCCTGCCCACGCCCACAATGACCACGATTTTCTCCGGTTCGATGGTTTGAGCAGTCTCCACCACGTGACTGATCATCGTTTTGCCTCCCACGGTGTGCAGCACTTTCGGCAGGTCTGATTTCATCCGCTTCCCTTCGCCGGCAGCGAGGATAATAACAGCTAATGGCTGCTTATTCATGCAGATACCCTTCCGTGATGATTCCTCCACCCAGGAGCCGATCGTCCACATAGAATACTGCAGACTGCCCCGGCGCCACTGCAAACTGCGGTTTATCAAACCTTATCTCAGCAGTTCCATCCCTGTCTTGCTTGATCCGGCAGGTGACACCATCATGGTTGTAGCGGATGAGTACTGTAACTTTCTCCATGCTCTCCAATTCGGTTTCATCCACATGCCAGTTGAGATCGTTCACCCGGCAGCCGCTGAAGAACATGGACTGGCGCGGCGCCAGCGTAATGTTTCCACTGTCAGCTTCGATCTTCTGTACATAGACTGGCTCAGGTCCCGCTATTCCCAGCCCGCGACGCTGTCCAACGGTGTAATGAGATATCCCAAAGTGTTCAGCTACGGTCTCTCCATCAGGAGTTAAGAATTTTCCTTTGCCGTTTGGGTTATCACCGTAGGGAACTTCTTTCTCGAGGAATTCCCGGTAATTGTTATTCGGTATGAAGCAGATTTCCTGGCTCTCAGCTGCGTCTGCAGTCGTCAGTTTTGCCTCGCGAGCAATCTTGCGTACCTCCGGCTTGGTCAGTCTGCCCAGGGGGAAGTGGGTGCGGGACAGTTCTTCCCGGTTTAACCGCCATAGAACGTAAGACTGATCTTTCTGCGAATCTAATCCCCGCCGGATGAACGGACATTTTGGATCGGTGGAGTCAATTTGTGCATAGTGCCCAGTAGCGACCCATTCGATGCTCAATTCATCGGCGTATTCCAAGAGGGCACTCCAACGCACTTCAGAGTTACACCGGATGCACGGGTTTGGCGTACGGCCCCGGAGGTACTCGGCTGTGAAATTGTCCACCACCTGATTACGGAATTCTTCTTTGAAGTCCAGCGTATAGTGAGGGACTCCCGCCATTTCGCAGACGAGCTTGGCGTTGTTTACCGCCTCCAGTGAACAGCAAGCGGATTCGTTTAAGAGTTTCCCATCAGCATCCCGGCTGTCCCATAGCTTCATAGTGATACCGACAGCATCGTAGCCCTGTTTCACCAGCAGGTGGAGAGCTACGGAGCTGTCCACACCGCCGGACATGGCCACAAGTACTCTCTCTTTATTACTCACGATGCTGACTCCATTTCGCTCATGGGAACATGTCTGGCGAGAGCATTCATTAAAGCATCAACTTCCTCCGGAGTGGTAAACCGTCCGAAAGAGATGCGGACGGTTTGACGGTTATGATCGTCAGAGATCCCCATGGCTTTCAGCACCTGGGATGGTTTTGGAGAGCCGGATGCGCAGGCTGAACCGGCCGATATAGCGATGCCGTCCATATCGAGTTTCATGACCAGCTTGTCAGAACGAGCATTGGGGATCGACATGCTCACTACGCTGTGAAGAGTTTTCGAGGGATGTCCATTAACTACGGCCTGAGGACAGATTTCTTTCATTCCGGAAATAAAGCGTTCCCGCAGTTCGCCGAGCCGTTCCATTTCTTCATTTAATTCAGATGCCGCCAGCTCAGCTGCCAGTCCGAACCCGGCGATACCCGCCACGTTCTCCGTCCCTGCCCGCCGGCTGTTTTCCTGACTCCCTCCAGCGATTAAGGGGTGAAGTTCCGTCCCTTCGGTGACATATAGAGCACCTACACCTTTTGGGCCGTAGAGTTTATGGGCAGAGAAGCTCATGGAGGTGACGCCCAGAGTTTTCATATCTACTGGGATTTTCCCAAGAGCCTGCACGCCGTCGGAGTGGAAGGAGATGTTCCGCTCACGGCAGAGGTTGGCGATATCTTCGATTGGCTCAATGGTGCCCACTTCGTTGTTGACCATCATGATGGTCACAAGACCGGTATTTTCTTGGATGGCAGCAGAAACTTCTGCGGGATCAACCCAGCCCGAATTATCCACACCCACTTCAGTGTGTGATACACCCAGCGGCTCCAGCTCCATGACAGCATTATAGACAGATGGGTGTTCAACAGCTGACAGGATGACATGGTGTTTCTCGCCATAGAGTAGATTGTGGAGGGCAAGGTTGTTGGCCTCAGACCCGCTTCCAGTGAAGATAATTTCTGAGGGGCCGCAGTTCACGACTGAAGCCAACTGCCGGCGGCTCCGTTCCACCTGACTGTGAGCTTTTTGCCCGAAGCGGTGTGCACTGGACGGGTTGCCGAAGAGATGTTCATTCACATCTGCCAGCAGTTCTGCCACACGAGGATCTACAGGCGTAGTGGCGCTGTAATCAAAGTAAATCATCAGGGAAAGTTACGGTGTAACGGCAGAAAAATATCAGAATTCGTTTCGTATTTCGGCGTACTTGATGGTGTTCATGAGATTACGATAAAAAGGTGGTTTAAGTTTCTCGAGTAGATCAATGGTGGCTGAATCGTCGTATTCAAATCGCTCGACTTCCCATTCGAAGTCCTCGTCTACAGTCAGGAAAGCAACGGAGCCCTTTGGAATTTGATCGAAGGGGAGACCGGTCGCTCCTTGACAAAGGATCTTAATGTTGCCGTTTTGCTCATACCTTGGAATGTGGGTGTGACCATGGATGAAAAGGAACATTCTTACCTCCGGGTAACGCAGTTTCACATGATTGCGCCACGTGATGGCTTCTGCCAGTGAAGGGGGTTGATCGTCCCGTTCGTACCAGGCGTGTGTGAACTCTACCAGGATGGTGTCAATTTTCTCCCGGTGAGCAATATGCATCTGGCGGATGAAATCCATCCCCTCTTCACCTAACTGTTCGTAGGTCCACCGTTCGTTCTGTACGATACCTTGGCAGACGGGATCGTCAGGGCTCATCCCTTCCAGTGATGGTGCTTCATGTTCCCAGATTTTCTCCAGGAGATAACGGTCGTGATTGCCGCGGATGAAAATACAATCCTCCAGGGATAAAAGAACCTCCAGCGTCTCTGAAGGAGAAGGACCCAGAGCAAAACAGTCCCCCAGACAGATGAGCTGATCTATTTTCCGCCCACTAATAACATCCAGAGCGCCCTGCAGAGCATTCAGATTACTGTGTATATCCGTGAGAATGGCAAATCGTTTTTTACTCATATGCGGAGGTCCTTCAAATCCGTAAGCTTAGTTCAGGGAATATACAGTGCAATCTTCAAAAATGTCTAAGTTCTTTTTTACTTTTTTAACGAAGGTAAAGTTTCCCCTAAACGTTTGTTTTTCGATGAATAGTTACTTTGTCATTTGAACAATGAATTCCCCGGTACTTCGAAAGTACCAAGAAATTGTTTTATTAAGAATGGCGGGGTATGTCCAATTTCCCAAATAGAACTGTCCAACGGCTAAGATTTTGAACAATTCCTTGCATTCTGTCTTGGAGAGAATCAAATTTCCGCCGCTTTGTCATGACTGCAGATGCTATACTTACGGTGGGTTCTATCGCCATCGACTGGCTGGAAATGCCCGATGGTACAAAGGGAGAGGTACTCGGCGGAGCTGCCACTTATTTTACCCTCGCAGCTTCTCAATTTGCTCCTGTTCATATAGTAGGTGTGGTGGGGACCGACTTTCCTCAGGAAGGACACGACCTTTTCAAGACCCATGCCGCCAATCTGGATGATCTTCAGGTTGTGGACGGGAAGACTTTTCGCTGGGGTGGTCGCTACCATAAGAATTGGGAGAACAGGACAACTCTCTTCACTGAGCTGGGTGTCTTCGGCGATTTCAAGCCGGTGATTTCGGAGGGAAACCGACGTTGTTCTATTGTCTTCCTCGCCAATATTCAACCGTCCCTGCAGTTGGATGTGCTTAAGCAGATGGAAGCACCGCGACTAGTGATAACTGATACCATGAATCTATGGATCGACACCGCTTTGAATGATCTGAAAGAGGTAATTGCCAAAACGGATATTCTCCTGCTCAATGACAATGAAGCTGAGATGCTGACTGGTTTGTCCGATCCCGAGGAAGCAGGTCGTGAATTGTGCCGGCAGGGGCCACAGAGTGTAGTAGTAAAGCTCGGCAGTCGCGGCGCTCTTCTTGTAGATGAGGAGCGGACTGTACCTGTTGCCGCTTACCAGATAGATCGTGTAGTAGATCCCACGGGTGCAGGAGACTCATTTGCCGGTGGCTTGGTAGGAGCCCTGGCAGCAGGAGAGTCGCTTGTTGGTGCATTGATCACCGGTTCAGCAGTAGCGTCGTTCTGTGTAGAAAGTTTCGGTCCTGCTGAGCTGATCGATTTGGATAAGCAAGAAATCATCCGCAGAATGTCCATTATCAAAGATCTCTCATAATTGGCTTGAATCACCCTCGAGAGCTTGGTAAATTTATCATCTATATAAACTGAATCCCGGGAGGTTAATACTATGCGAACACGAACTTGGACAATTATTATTTCTGGCGCGCTGTGTCTGGTGTTCTTCTGGAGCTGTACCAGCGCCGAACTGACATCTGCCAGAATTTACGCTCGCGATAAAGAATATGATAAAGAAGAGGAACAATTGCTCCTCGCTATGAAAGGACCGGATGCTGAAAATCCTGAGGTCTATTTCAGGATGGGATCCGATATCTATGCTAATCAGGGAGAGTGGGTAAAAATGAATGAAATGCTGGAAAAAGCCCTTTCCCTTGGCGCAGATATTATAATCCCCGTTGGGGCTGAGAACTTAGCTGTCCGTGAGGGTGTCGAACTTATCCGCGGAAAGTACTGGACGGAATTTTATAATAAGGGTGCCAGTGCTTACAACGATGCACTCTCAGGTGATCCTGAGATGAAGGGTCGAAATCTGGATAAGGCTATTGACCTATTTAAAACTGCCAAGCTCATTTTCCCAACAGAGGCAAAAACGTATAAAAATCTTCTCTTTTGTTATGTTCAAAAGGGTGATCAAGAGAATATCAATGCAACTCTTGCAGAAGCTCTGGAGGTTAGCCCCAAGGACACCGATTTGCTTCTGACTGCTGGGCAGCTTCGCCAGCGCTCTGATGACTACGTGGGAGCAAATGAATACCTTGAACGGGCTCTTAGTCTGGCTCCTCACGATGTGGAGGTGGTGAAATCGTTAGCAAATAACTACTTTTTCCTCGAAGATTATGAGAACGCCATAGATGCGTATACTCGAGCTCTCTACCAGGAACCTGATAACAGCGACCTCCATTATAATCTTGGACTGCTCTACCTGCGGATGGAAGACTACGATTTCGCAGAGATGGAATTCCAGTATGTCATTGAAGCTAATCCTGACGACTGGGAGGCCATTCTGCTGATTGCGGAAGCTTTTCGTGGTAACGAACGTTGGGAGGATGCTGAGTATTATTACCGGCAGGTTCTGGAGATTGTTCCTGATCACGCTCCGGCTACGCGGAACATGGCAGTAGTAATCTTCCAGCAGGGAAGGGTTGAGGAAGGACAGGAGCTCCTGGAACGGGCGAAAGACCTCGAGTGACTTACTCTAAGAAACCTTCTTTCTCTTTTTCAGATAACCGGTGAGGGCCAGATCGAGTGTCTGGTCTGTAACTACAGGCACGTAGTCAATATTCCGCTTCCGGCACTCCGTTTTGAATAATTTCTGGAAGTCCGCTATGACTTGCTGATAGGCAGACTGAATCTGCCACGGTTCTGTTGTAATCACGTCGCCGCTCTCTAAATCCCGGAAGCGAGTCCGAACGGAAAAGTCAAAAAGCTGCTCCTGAGGGTCAATGAGGTGGAATACAATCACCTCATGCTTTTTATGGCGAAAATGCTTCAAACCTGTTATGACCTCCTGTGGATCGTCCAGTAAATCCGAGATCAGGATAATGAGTCCGCGCTTTCTGATCTTTTCCGCCAATTGATGGAGAGTAGGAGCGATCTCTGTTTCCGGCCCCGATGACGCATGTTCCAACTGGGCCAGAATGATGTTCAGATGTCCCGGAACCGATCTGGGGGGAACGTAACTTCGGATCTCCTTATCGAACAGCGTCAGTGACACAGCGTCCTGCTGCTGAAGCATCAGATATGTGAGAGCGGCGGAGAGGGTGCTGGCGTACTCCAGCTTGGAGATACCTTCGCTGGCGAAGTCCATGGACTTACTGGTGTCCACGATGAGATATGATCTGAGATTGGTCTCTTCCTCGAACTGTTTGATGTAGTAGCGGTCAGTCTTACCGTAAAGCTTCCAGTCTACATGACGGATTTCATCCCCTGGACCGTACGCCCGATGCTCAGCAAACTCCACACTGAATCCGTGGTAGGGGCTCTTGTGCAGACCTACGAGATATCCTTCTACAACGAGCCGAGCTCGGATTGACATGTTATCGAGCTTGGCGACAATCTCTGGGCGGAGGAATCTTTTTTTGTCAACCTTTTCCATGTTAGACGATAGACGTTAGACGATAGATGTTAGAGGTTTTTTTCACTATTTTTTTCTACCTGTATTTCTCTTAACGGCTAACATCCAACTATTATTTCGGTCTGTCTTTGATAGAATTCTGATAAGCTATAAGCTT
>CAZHRR010000009.1:0-17825 GCA_964534955.1 uncultured bacterium | reverse complement strand
CATCCAACTATTATTTCGGTCTGTCTTTGATAGAATTCTGATAAGCTATAAGCTTGGCTTTAAGTTTTTCAATAAATTCTTCCGCTTTTACCAGTTTGGTATCGTTCATGTAGTCTAACTCGCTTGCTATAATCAATTGAGCTCGAGTTTCGGAAAGTGAACCCAAGGCAATATCTATGTAGTGTTTCCTGTCTGCTGCAGTTCGACGTCCTGCTCCCTCAGCGATACATGACGGAATTCTCACAGCGGCGTTTCTCAGCTGACTTGTCAACCCGTAGCGTTCTTCCTTTGGAAATGTTTGGGTTGTAGAATAGATGGATTTGACATATTGAATGCTGAGTTGAAATACCTCCAGTTCTTTGAATGATCCCATCCTAACGTATGCGTCTAACGTCTAACATCTAACGTTTAACGTAACTGTTCAATCAGACGCTCTAATATATCATTTGTGGAAATACCATCCGCCTCTGCGTTGAAATTAGTGATGACTCTGTGCCGCAGGACGGGCTTAACCATATTGATGACGTCTGAAATGTCAGGTGTGGGTCGGCCTTCCAGGACAGCTTTAGCTTTAGCTCCCAGGATGAGATACTGTGAAGCTCGCGGCCCGGCACCCCATTCTACCCAGTCATTAATGAAGTCAAGGCTTTTATCAATCGGGCGAGTCTTGGAGACTAAATCAACCGCAAACTGAACTACGTTATCCGCCACCGGTACTCGACGGACTAACTCTTGATAAGAAAGGATCTGTTCGTGTGAAATAATCACTTTGGGTGTCTCTTCGCCGGCGCTGGTAGTGGATTTTACTATCTCGACCTCTTCCTCCATTGAAGGGTAAGTGATATTCACGGAAAACATGAAGCGGTCGAGCTGAGCTTCCGGCAGGGGATAGGTCCCTTCCTGCTCGATAGGGTTCTGTGTTGCGAGGACCAGAAAAGGCGCCTCCAGTTCGTAGGAAGTACCGGCGGCAGTTACCTTCTGCTCCTGCATGGCTTCCAGCAGGGCTGCCTGCGTCTTGGGCGGCGTTCGATTGATCTCGTCGGCGAGAATAATGTTGCCAAACACGGGACCTTTCACGAACCTAAACACTCGCTTACCGGTAGCGTGATCTTCCTCAATGATCTCTGTTCCTGTTATGTCGCTTGGCATGAGATCCGGCGTGAATTGAATCCGGCTGAACCGGAGATCAAGGATTTGTGAAACCGATTTGATTAGAAGTGTTTTCGCCAGTCCGGGAACACCAATGATCAGAGCATGTCCGCGGCAGAGGAGTGTGATAAGAATGTGCTCAATAATGTTCTGCTGACCGACTATGACCTTGGACAGTTCAGAATATATCCGGTCACGTGAGATGTGGAGTTCTTCAACAAGTTTCAGGTCTTGCGTCTCTCTCATAATGTCCTCATTCAAAACGATGATAGAAAAGTTCCTTAAGCGGCGGGAAACTTACCATCTGCTCTCCCGCAAATCAACCGAATTGTCTGCTAAAGTTCCTTCAATTTATCGGTGAAGGTTGTGGCTAAAACTATACAATGTCAGATTTAGAAGAATGAGGGCGAATTGACAACTGCGAGACAAGGGTGAGTTTGTGTCGAATCTGCATCAATGTTCCTGGTTAACAATCCCAAAGGCTATTTTAGGGAATTAGCTTGAAATGAGTGTGGGAGAAAGGTAATTTGACTTATGATGACGGTAGAGAAGATCACTCAAGGAATTTCTGCAATGGTCGACAACGTATGCGAGAAAATGTCGATTGCTCCCCGGACAGCAGTAGTACTCGGCTCAGGACTGGGATCATTCGCTGATTCTGTGGAGAATGCTGTACGCATTTCCTACAGTGAAATACCCGGATATCCGGTGAGCGGGGTAGAGGGTCACGCTGGTGAGCTGGTTGCCGGCAGCGTGGATACTGTCCCCGTACTTCTCGCCAGCGGCCGCTTTCATCTTTATGAAGGATACAATAAGGAGACCATCACGCTTCCCGTCCGGCTTTTCCACGGGCTCGGGATCGAAAACCTGATCATCACCAATGCCGCCGGCTCTGCTAATAGTGATTTTCCTCCAGGTACACTTATGGCCTCGGTTGGTCATCTCGACTGCACCTTCCGTGAAAGCGCTGATATGCCAGAGGTGGAACGGGGGAGTGAGTACCACTCGCCTGAACTGCTGAAAGTGGCGTCAGAAGTATCGCAGACCGAACAGGTTGGGCTGGAGAGAGGAGTCTATGCCTGGACTTTGGGGCCGTCTTTTGAGACGCCTGCGGAAGTCAGGATGGTTCAGGATTTGGGTGGAGACGCTGTAGGAATGTCAACGGTTCCGGAGATTCGCCTGGCCGGGAAACTTGGGATGGAGGTGCTCACCATCTCGTGCCTTACGAATTATGCGGCGGGCATGAGTGATCAACCGCTGACTCACGATGAAGTGATGGAGACGGCTAACCGGATAAGTGATGATTTCGCCCGTCTGGTGCGGGGTATTATTTGTGGAATTGGTAATTGAAGCATGGAAATAAAGATATGAGTAAGCCCAGAATTCGTCCTGAAATTGAAACTATCGAAGAGGACATCGTCGCCACTCGTAGACATATCCATCAGCGGCCTGAGCTGGCTTTTGAAGAGCATGAGACCGCAAAGCTTATCGCTGAGCGGCTGACTGCCATGGGCATAGAGGTTGTTACGGGAGTTGGAAAGACAGGTGTAGTGGGTCTGCTTCACGGTGCCAGTGAAGGGAAGTGTATAGCCCTCCGGGCAGATATGGACGGACTGCCTATCCAGGAGACTGGTGATCTGTCGTTCAAGTCAGAGAACAATGGCGTCATGCATGCCTGCGGGCACGATGGGCACATGGCCATGCTCCTTGGTGCAGCGAAGGTTTTGTCCGGTATGAGGGACCGGCTGCAAGGATCGGTGAAGTTCATATTCCAACCAGCTGAAGAAGGAGGCGGCGGCGCAAGGTTCATGATTGAAGATGGTTCACTGGAGAATCCTAAAGTAGACGAGATTTACGGGCTTCATCTCTGGAATTATCAGCCGTATGGAACTGTAGGGGTAAAGGAAGGACCCATTCTAGCGGCAGCGGATGAGTTCACCATTACCCTAAAAGGCAAGGGAGGCCACGGCGCTCTTCCACACACGACGGTGGATGCCATCGTGGTTGCTTCTCACCTGGTAACGGCCCTGCAGACAATTGTCAGCCGCAGCATCAATCCGCTGGAGTCTGCAGTGGTTACTGTAGGGAAGATTTCGGGAGGGCACAACTTCAACGTGATTGCTGATGAAGTCACCCTTGACGGCACGGTAAGGGCTTATGCAGAAGAGAACCGGCAGACCATTATGCGACGGATGAAGGAAATTATGGATGGAGTGGGAATAGCGTTCGGTGCACAGATCGAGTTAGGTTACCGGGAAGGGTATCCTCTCACAGTGAATCATGCCGATCAGGTTGAGAAGGTAAAAACCGCCGCTGAAAGAATCGTAGGAAACGGTGTGCAGTTTCCGTATCTATCCATGGGCGGAGAGGACTTCAGCTTCTATCTGAAGGAAGTTCCGGGCTGCTTCTTCTTTTTGGGCTCAGCACCTCAGGACCAGGAGCCTCTCAGCGTACCGCACCACTGCTCGCACTTTGATATTGATGAGCGGGCACTTCTGGTGGGGAGTTCTATCTGGGTAGAGCTGGTGAGTGGATTACTGAAATAAGAATACGAGGTTATCACAAAGGTAAAAGGAAGTGCTTATTTAAGGAGTTAATTCACCAGCGTTATCCCCTCTACATAATAAGTTTATCCCGAAGTGCCGGGGTCCGATGGAGTGGGGGATATATGAGTTTTTAAAGTATCTGTAATCCACTTATTCAAGCTTTTGCCGGATTGGACTGCTTTTAAATAGATTCGACGATG
Source organism: uncultured bacterium (assembly GCA_964534955.1). Taxonomy (GTDB): domain Bacteria; phylum Fidelibacterota; class Marinisomatia; order Marinisomatales; family UBA2128; genus UBA2128. The sequence continues at coordinate 13,930 of CAZHRR010000009.1, read as the reverse complement.
TAGTGAAGGTGAAACACGAACTAAAAATTTACCTGAAAAAGGTTTATCGGGTTTTTCGTCCCGTTCTTCACAAAAATCAATGTAATCATCAATTGAATCATGGAAAGCTTTTTCAATTTCATCTACACTCTGTCCTTGAAATGTAATGACATCATTTGTGTCCAAAACTTCACCATGAAATATTTTAGCTTCGTCATCATATTCAACTTGACCAGTGTATCCTTTGTAAGTCATCATTTTCTCACTCCCGATTCATTTAGAAATCGTCGCATTGATTTTAATGCTCCTTTATCCGTCTCTTTTCTTGGGTGTGGACGATGAAAGACTGCTCTTACATTATTAAGATAGATTCGAACACGCGAACCACGACCTTCGCTTAATTCTGCACCTAATGCAATAAGCAATTTTTCAATATCACTCCAATTGACATTGGACCTTACTGGGTCTTCAAAGATTTTTTTTAGTGTTCTTTGATGCTTCTTACCCAGCTTTATCATAGTATCAATTTATGGTATCATGAAAAATAATCAAAGGGTTAATAGAATAGTAACTATTAAACATATCAGTAGCATAACACACGACAATAGCTTGAAATACTGTACGGTATTGAAGTAGTCGAGATAACTTCCTTGCAGGTTAAAGCAATTCTACAATTCCTGCAGAATAGAGTTTATCGGGATTGAAGATGAATTGCTTATAAAGCATTCTTGGGGGATGTGTTTGTGTATTATATCCATTTTTTTCTGTTCATTGTATATCCACATTCCCTCCACTTACAACAATTCCAAATTTCTTACCTGCGGGATCGATTTTACCTTCTATCCAGAAAATTTCGCCACAAAGGCACCTCGCAGAGTCTTGCCAGCCCGAAAGATGTCAGGCGGGCGGATAAGACACGAAGAAGTAATGATAATAAAGAAGTTAGAAAATGTGTGGGAAAATGAATTTCTGAATGTAATTATTTTTTTATTATTCCTGAAAATCCTTTACTATCATTCCTTTGTGACTTCCCGACCATGTCATTCCTGCCTGTCGTCCGTCTACATGCTTACGACGGACAGGTATCGACAGAGTAGACCCACCTTCATTGTATTACGGTGGGCAGGCAGGCGGGCAGGTGTGACTTAGTGGGCCTCGGCGTAGTCCTAGCCGTTCCGGCAACGGAGAGGCCCTATGGCGAGCCCTGATGAGTTAATCAGACTAGAAATGCTGCTACCGGCTCTGCTATAGACACGGCATTATAGCAACCAACTTACTTACCATAGGCTGCAATTTACCTGTATACGCTTTTTCTGTGTCTTATTCTCAGAACCAACACTTCGTCTTCCAGAATGGAATAGACGACACGATATTTACTGATGCGCATACGTCGCAGCCCCCTGTATTGACCTTTTAATGATGGGAAGCGATAAGGATCGCTGCTGAGTTCTTTTTCTATCTCATCAAGAATGTAACTTCTTTTTTGTTTGTCTACTCTCTTGAGGTCTTTGACTACAGATTTTTTAAAGGTGATTCTATATGTCAAGTTCTTCTCTCATTTCGTCGCTGGAAATGACAGGATCAGTGGTATCACGAAGACGATCCAGTGCAATCTGCACATCAGCATATTCTCTCAGATAAGCATCAATGGCTTTCAGGATATGGAAAGAGCGGCTTCTTTCCGTCTCCGCTGACACCTCATCAAGTTCCCTAGTGATTTCATCAGGCAAACGAAATGTAATAGTTGTACTCATAATAATACCTCGTATTTAATTGTATTACAATGTAAGACACTTTGAGGTAATAATCAACCCTTGTGTATGTCAGGACTTCCCCCGAAATATCAGGTCAATCTACCTGTGAAATGATACTCCCATTTATGGGAGTTTCTTCGATTAAGCGTGCCTGCCCGACTGTGTTGTTCAGGCAGGCGGCTTTAGTCGCTCGCTGAGAGTTGCGAGTCCATTCCACAGGATGCTTCGCAAAATGAACACGCTAAATCCCCGCAGGGTGCTTCGCAAAAGAAAGACGGCTTCCACAGGATCCTGCGGAAAAGCCGCCTATCCGGTGGTAACACCCTTTCTGACCCACCTGAACACCGAAGGCAGGCAGGCCGACGGCAGACAGGTAGAGTAGTTTTAGTACTTAGGATACGTCCTTGCACTAAACACGTGTTTCTACAGGCAAGGAGTTTCTTTTTTTCGTGGAAAGATTTCCTCCACTTACAAATCCGTGTATTTCTAACCATATCGAATGTTAAAAGAATCTATTGGCTGTTTTCGGGGGAAGTCCTAGTAGTATATCCACACTGAAACACACTGAAACAGGGATTGTTTCGTCATGGACGACATTGTAAATTTGCCAGCCCAACGAGGTGGAGACATAATCTAATGGCAACAACTGCAGATATACGCAACGGCATGGTGATTGAACACAAGGGTAACAGAATGAAAATCATTTCTTTTCTCCATGTCAAACCCGGAAAAGGGGGTGCGTTTGTTCGGACCAAATTGAAAAATGTGATCACTGGCCAAGTGATAGATGAAACGTTCCGAGGTGGTGCTAAGATAAAGCCGGTCCGTCTTGATTCCAATAATATGCAATTTCTTTATGTGAATAATGATACTTATGTTTTTATGGATATGGAAACATATGATCAGATTTCTGTACCCGATGATGTAGTAGGTGATGTCCGGGCGTTTCTGAAAGAAGGAATTATGGTGACTATCCAAACCATTCAGGAAGAAGTGATTGGAGTGGAGCCTCCGGTTTTTGTGGAACTGGAGGTTAAGAAAACAGAACCGGGTGTACGTGGTAATACAGCCACCGGCGCCACCAAGCCGGCAATATTGGAGACGGGACATACAGTAACTGTGCCCCTTTTCATTAATCAAGGGGAAATTCTTAAAATTGACACCCGTACGGGTGAATATGTAGAGAGGGTAAAATGAACTGGCAAGCCAGACTTCAGCGTCTGATTGAGATTCTCGAGACCAGCGAAATTAATGAGATTGAAATGGGATTCTGGGGTAGAAAGTTCCGTGTATCTAAAACTGCTTCCCCAACTGTAGTTAATACCGGGATATCTGAAGTACACTCATCAACAGTGCAAGAGACTGAGGAAAGCGAGATTGCTTCCACGCCTGCGGAGGAAACAGAAACAGAGAAGGATGAAGATATTACTATCGATGTTACTGCACCGATGGTAGGTACGTTCTACAGAGCTCCTTCGCCTGACTCAGATCCGTTCATTAAAGTAGGCGACCATATAACTACGGGTCAGACCCTCTGCATTATTGAGGCGATGAAGATAATGAACGAAATAGAAGCAGAGACGACAGGGAGCGTAAAGGAAATATTGGTGGAAAATGCTCAACCGGTGGAATTCGGTCAATCCCTCTTTGTTATCGTCCCTCACTGATTTGAACTATTGGTCTGTTAGACATCCCTTTCATTTGTGCAATGGGTTTATCAAGGGGTTCTGTGATAATCCTGAGGCGAATCATTGAAAAAAATCTTGATAGCAAACCGGGGAGAAATCGCCCTTAGGATTATTCGAGCCTGTCATGAACTCGGAATCAAGACCGTTGCTGTCTATTCCCAGGCTGATGAACTTTCGCTCCATGTTCGCTTCGCAAACGAAGCTGTCTGCATCGGTGGACCTGCCAGTCAGGACAGCTACCTGAACATTCCCAGCATACTCAGCGCCGCTGAGATTACAAATGTTGATGCTATACATCCTGGCTACGGTTTTCTCGCCGAGAATGCTGAATTCTCTCAGATATGTTCTGATAATGAGTTTGTGTTCCTGGGTCCCTCGGCTGATATTATCAATTCCATGGGTGACAAAGCATCAGCGAAAAAGAGCATGAAAGCGGCGAATGTCCCTGTCATCCCCGGAAGTGAAGGAATCCTTGAAGATGTAGAGGAAGCGAGGAGTATCGCCGAGAAAATGGGTTATCCCGTCATGCTGAAAGCATCAGCTGGAGGAGGAGGAAGAGGCATGCGTCTGGTGAGGGAATCCTCCGAATTGGAGAAGGCGTATTCTATGGCAAGCGATGAGGCGCAAAAGGCGTTCAACAATGGCGCTCTCTATCTTGAGAAATACGTAGAGAATCCCCGCCATGTGGAGATTCAGATTGTCGCTGACCAGTATGGAAATGTAATCCATCTGGGCGAACGCGATTGCTCCATTCAAAGGCGGCATCAGAAACTCCTCGAAGAATCGCCATCTCCCGCGGTGGATGATGTTCTACGAAAGCGGATGGGAGATGCAGCGATCAAAGGCGCCAAATCCATCGGTTATTTGGGACTCGGTACGGTGGAGTTTCTCCTCACTGAGGATGGTCAATTTTATTTCATGGAGATGAATACACGGATTCAGGTAGAGCATCCGGTAACAGAATCTGTGGTGGGGAAGGATTTGCTGAAGATGCAGATTATGATACATAGTGGAGAAACATTCCCGGATTTCTTGAAAGATGTCAAACTGCGAGGTCACTCAATCGAATGCCGTATCAATGCAGAGGACCCCGCCAAGAACTTCATGCCGTCTCCGGGACTCGTTGAGAGCTTCCATGTTCCCGGTGGAATGGGTGTTAGAGTTGATACTCATGTCTATGCTGGTTATTATATTCCATCTCAGTATGATTCACTTCTTGCAAAACTTATTATTCACGCTGACGACCGTCCCTCAGCCATAAACCGGATGCAGCGAGCGCTGGAAGAGACTATCATAGAGGGACCGAAAACTACTATCCCGTTCCATCAGGCAATTATGCGGAATGAAGACTTCCGAAGAGGTAACTTTAATACAAGTTTCCTGGAAACATTTGACTATAAACTCAATAATGGACAAGATTAAGGAGACTAAAGGATAATGTCGATCCCTGATAATTTACTCTACACAGAGACCCACGAATGGATACAACTCCAAGACGGTACTGCAACCGTGGGAATCACCGATTTTGCTCAGGGTGAGTTAGGAGATATTATCTTTATTGAATTGCCCGAAGAAGGAATGGAATTGTCTCAAGACGATCCTTTCGGCACGATAGAAGCTATTAAGACCGTTGCGGATCTATTGGCGCCCTTTACCGGCACAATAGTTGAAGTGAACAGTGACCTGGAAGATTCACCGGAGAGTATGAACGAAGACCCATACGGTTCTGGGTGGATTGTGAAAATAGAGATAGCAAATGAGGGAGAGAAGGAACAGCTCATTTCTGCAGATGAGTACGAAAGACTCACAACCTAAAAGTCACTTCGTCCCATTTACTCCTGAAATCGAGGCAGAAATGCTTCAACAGATGGGGTTGGATTCCTTCGATGAACTGTTGGCTGGGATTCCAGCCGAGCTGTTGGAACATGCGGGAGTTCCGCTGCCTGAAGGGAAGTCCGAGCTGGAAGTTACTCGTGAGATCGAGGAGCTCGCATCAGGGAATGTGTCCAGAAATGATGCTATTTCTTTCCTGGGCGGAGGCTCCTATGACCACTTTATTCCATCAGCTGTTCCGTACTTGACTTCCCGTGCGGAATTTGCCACTGCCTACACCCCGTATCAGGCTGAAGTGAGTCAGGGGACACTCCAGGCCATCTACGAATTCCAGTCGATGATCTGCGAGATTACCGGCATGGAGGTAGCCAATGCCTCGCTCTATGATGGCGGCTCTGCAGTTGCAGAAGCGTGTCTCTTAGCCGGGCGGGTCAATGGCAAAACGAATGTCCTTTTGTCCGGAGGAATGTACAAGAACTACCGAGAGGTAGTGGAAACTTATCTACGGCACTCTCCTCTCAAGATTGAGGAGATTCCGTTTGTAGCTGGTGAAACGGATTTAGGTTGGATAGAGAAGAGAATGGATAACGACGTGGCAGCAGTTGTAATTCAGTCACCCAACCGCTTCGGGCTCATAGAAAAGTGGAAGGCAGTGGGAAAATTGTGCCAAGAGCGACCGGCGCTGTTCATAGCTGTCGGGAATCCTCTATCCTTAGGGCTGTTCACTCCTCCGGGTGATTTTGGTGCTGATGTCTACGCAGGGGAAGGACAGGTTTTCGGTTCGCCGCCCTCTTTTGGCGGTCCTTATCTGGGACTTTTTGCTACAAAGATGGACTATGTGAGGAAAGTGCCGGGTCGGCTGGTGGGAGCTGCAACAGATGTTGACGGCAAGCCCGGATTTGTTCTGACCCTGCAAACGAGAGAGCAGCATATCCGCCGGGAGCGGGCGACATCAAACATCTGTACCAATCAGGGACTTGTCGCTCTAACGGCTACCATCTATCTTGCTCTTCTCGGGAAAGAGGGGTTCCGGAAAGCCGCAGACCTTTGCTTCCAGAAGAGTCACTATTTATCGTCGAGGATAAAAGAGCTGCCCGGTTTCGAGATTCCCTTCGGCGACCGTTTCTTCAATGAATTCGTTGCAAAATGCCCTGTTCCGTCGCAAACTCTTTTGAAAGAGGGAGTAAATAACGGCTTGCTCGTCGGGATGCCGCTCGATGATGATCCAAACTTCCTCAGAATTGCAGTGACTGAACGGCGTATTAAAGAAGAATTGGATGCAATGGTGGAGTTTCTGAAAGGATTTGCCAAATGAGTACAGTGTTAGAATATCTGCTGGATGTGCGGAAGAAGAGGGGAGCCGGTTATCTGGTTCTTATCGATCCCGACCGAAAAAACGACGGCATTTTGGACGATCTTGTTCCTGCCATCAATGAGAGTGATGTAGATGCAATTCTCATAGGTGGCAGCCTGTTCATGGATGGGAAATTTCATGAACGGGCTGCCCGAATAAAGGAGCTGGCGCAATTACCGGTGATACTTTTCCCCGGTGCCTCCAACCAGCTGGGACCCCATTTTGATGCAGTCCTGTTCATGTCGGTCATCAGCGGCCGGAATGCCAATTATCTCATCGGCGAACAAGTGATCTCGGCTCCCATTGTGAAAGACCTTGGATTGGAGCCTATCTCTACAGGATACATGTTATTCGAAGGCGGCGGGAGCTCCACAGTGGAGTTCATGAGCAACACCCGTCCTCTTCCCATGAATCGTCCGGAACTGGCGGTGGCTCACGGGCTGGCAGCTGAGTACCTCGGGATGTATTTGCTCTATCTTGAAGCAGGCAGCGGAGCTAAAGAGAGCATTCCTCCGGAAACTATCACTTTGATGTCTTCTGAGACACAACTCCCTGTAATCGTTGGCGGCGGCATCCGAACCCCAGACACTGCCCGGGAGAAGGTTGAAGCTGGCGCAAGTTTTATTGTAACAGGAACTGTGGTTGAAGATGCTGATGATTTTTCTCTTCTGGGAAAGTTTGCTGCAGCTATTCATGGAGAGTGACATGAACAATCATCTTGACCAGATCAAATTTCAGTTAACGGAAGCGTCAGGGATGATTCACCAGATGGTAGAAGAGTGCAGTGAATCCATCGCTGAGGCTGCACAAATTATGATATCCGCCTTGAAGGACGGCAACAAGATCCTCTGGTGCGGGAATGGCGGGAGCGCTGCTCAGGCTCAGCACCTCTCCACGGAAGTTATAGGCGGATTGCGGGATCACGTCCGTCCGGGAAAGGCATCCCTTTCGCTCACGACCGATTCGTCATTCTTGACGGCTTGGACAAACGATGTGGGCTTCGATACTCTCTTCTCTAGGCAGGTAGAGTCTCTGGCAAAAGAGGGTGATGTTCTGGTAGGAATCTCCACAAGCGGCAATTCCGAAAATATCGTTCGTGCTTTGGAGTCTGCAGAAAAACTCGATATGAAAACCGTTATTTTCACCGGACGCGATGGCGGCAAACTGGCTAATTCTGGAGACGTAGTGATTGCTATTCCGTCCGATGATACCCAGCACATCCAGGAAGGGCATATCACCGCCGGGCATATCATCTGTGAACTGGTAGAACAAGCGTTTCTGTGATTTAGCGGCAAAATGTAATGTTGGTATGGAGACATTTCTCAGCGATTATATCACTTCCCTCCGAGTAGAACGGAATCTTTCATCCAATTCCATCGAAGCATATGAACATGACATCGTTCGTTATCTCAAGTTTCTTCAAGAGGATTCATCGGTGAAGAGTGTCGCTGACATAACTCCGAGGCACATCCGTCAGTATATCCAAATGCTATTCGAGCTTCATCTGAAACCCACCAGCATTCGACGTAATTTCTCCGTTGTGAGCTCCTATCATAATTATCTGTTGGATGAGGAGTTAGCAGCTACCGACCCGTCAGAATTATTGGAGCCACCGCGAATTCCCAACAAGCTGCCTACCGTACTTTCAGTAGAGGAAGTGGAAGCTATGCTGGATACCATTGATATGGATAAGCCCAGTGGATTGCGTGACAAAGCCATGTTAGAACTCCTCTATTCATCTGGATTACGGGTGTCAGAACTTGTCAATCTGAAACTGGAGCATCTGCTGGCAAATCAGGGGATGATCCGCGTGCTCGGCAAGGGGAGGAAAGAACGGCTGGTTCCGCTGGGTCGAGTGGCTGTAGAGTGTCTGGAGGAGTATCTCAATAATTCCCGTCCGGAAGTGGCGAAAAAAGGTCGAAGTGAAGGGTATGTCTTCCTCAATCACCTGGGCCGTCAGATTTCCCGGAAAGGCGTCTGGCGGATTATTTCTACGCTGGCAAAAGAGACGGGCATTGAGAAACGGGTGAGTCCGCATACGCTTCGCCATTCATTTGCAACGCATCTCCTGGAGGGGGGAGCTGACCTGAGAGCTGTTCAGGAAATGCTTGGTCACGCCGATATCAGTACCACGCAGATATACACACATGTAGATCGAAGCTATCTTAAGGAAGTCCATCGGAGCTTTCATCCGAGATGGTAGATTTATATCAAATAGTGCTTCTGGCGCCGCCGATTCTGTTGGCATTAACATTCCATGAATATGCTCACGGCTATGTCGCTTTCAGGCTGGGTGATCCCACTGCAAAGATGGCTGGACGGCTAACGCTAAACCCCATCTCTCATCTCGATCCTATTGGGACTATCATGCTTTTTATAGTCCATTTCGGCTGGGCTAAGCCGGTGCCAGTTGATCCTCGCTACTTCCGGAATCCCAAGCAGGATATGCTCTGGGTGGCTCTGGCAGGACCAGCAACCAACATGGTGCTGGCGTTTATTTCAGGGATACTTTTATCACTTTTTGTGCAGGGAGGAATTATAGGTCCGAGTGGTATGTTCATCCTTATGCTGCAGTACAGTTTGATCATCAACTTGGCGCTGGCCATCTTTAACATGCTCCCCATCCCGCCGCTGGACGGCTCGAAAGTGCTCCGCGGACTGCTGCCGTACAGTAGTCAGCACATAGCCGACCAGCTGGAAATGTATGGTCCTTGGGCGCTTATGGGTCTTATTATGATTGGATTCGTGACTGGCCGGTCAATATTTTGGTCGTTCATCGGACCGTTCGTCAGTTTCTTTTCTGAACTGTTTACTTTTGGACTTATGTCATGACCAAAGACGTACACTTCAAACGGATCATGAAAAGGTGGAAACCTGGCAGATCACTTTGGAAATTGATTATTCTGTTGGCGATTGTACTTGGATTAATGTGGTACCTTTCAAAACTAACTTGAGTGAGAAAAATGGAGAAGATTGTAGAGTGTGTTCCGAATTTCAGCGAAGGCAGAGATGAGGAAATAATTCACACTATTACCGATGCTGCTAAGGCTGTAGATGGCGTAACCCTTTTAGATGTAGATCCCGGTGCTGATACAAACCGGACAGTTGTGACTATTGTAGGCTCCCCGGAGGCTGTGAAAGAGGGTGCATTTCAAGCGATTGCCAAGGCTGCCGAAGTCATTGATATGCGGACTCATAAAGGGACACATGCCCGTATGGGAGCCACAGATGTCTGCCCCTTTGTTCCGGTTCGCGGTGTCAGCATGGAGGACTGTGTCAAGATCGCCCGGGAAGTAGGGGAGAGAGTAGCATCTGAACTGGATATTCCCGTTTATCTCTATGAGCACGCTGCCGCTTCTCCTGAACGTCAGAATCTAGCTGTGGTCAGAGCCGGAGAATATGAAGGCCTGGTGGAGAAACTGAAAGATCCGAAATGGAAACCTGATTTCGGCAAAGCGAAATTCAATGCTCGGAGCGGGGCGACCATCATGGGCGCCCGGGAGTTTCTTATTGCTTACAATATTAACCTCAATACCAAGGACAAACGCTGGGCTACGGACATCGCCTTTGAGCTTAGGGAGAAAGGGAGATCAAAGCGCATCCCCAATCCTCTTTCCCAAAATCTTCTTGATGGTAAAATCGTCCGGGATGAAAAGGGAAATGCTATTAAAGAAGCAGGAATTTTCAAGGATGTGAAGGCGGTAGGCTGGTATGTCGATATGTACAAGCGTGCGCAGATTTCCATCAATTTCACCAATTACAAGGTTTCATCCATACATGAGGTCTTTGACGAAGCCTGCAGGTTGGCAGAGGAACGTGGCTTACGTGTGACTGGAAGCGAGCTTGTGGGACTCATCCCGATTGAAGCGCTCCTCATGGCGGGCAGATATTACCTTAAGAAACAGGGACGGACGCCTGGTGTCCCGGAGAGTGATTTGGTGGAGACTGCAGTTCAGTCTCTTGGGCTTAACGATGTGGCACCCTTCGAGGCAGGAGAGAAAATCATTGAGTATGCAGTGAGAAATGATAAGGGAGGACTTATATCAATGAAGGTACAGGATTTTGTAGAGGAGCTTTCTACTGACAGCCCGGCTCCAGGCGGAGGATCGGTAAGCGCTCTCATGGGTTCGCTTGCTGCCGCTCTTGCGAGTATGGTGGCGGCACTCACCCACGGTAAAAAAGGGATGGAAGAGCAGAAGCCGGAAATGGAAAAGGTGGGTACCAAGGCACAGGATTTGAAAGATCGTCTCAACACTCTGGTGGATGCGGATACAGAGGCATTTAACAAGCTCATGACCGCCATGCGAATGCCGAAAAAGAGTGACGAGCAGAAGGCGGTTCGAAATGCCGCTGTACAGGAAGCAACGAAGGAAGCCACAAAGATTCCGCTGGAAGTGGCAGTACTGTGTGCAGAAATCCTGGAATTGGCTGATGTTGTAGCTCGGAGAGGATTGAAAGCATCGGTGAGTGATGCAGGAGTGGCGACGGAAGCGGCTCTGGCAGGGCTTCGAGGTGCCAGGCTGAATGTGCTGATCAACCTGTCGGATATAGAGGATGAAAAATTCAAGAAGGATGTGACTGACGAAGTGAACAATCTTGAAACGAAGTCTGCTGAATTGAAGGCGAAGGTGTTGACTCAAGTGGAGACGGTGATCTCTGAGTCGTAAAATCGTTTGATGAAAATTACTTGTACAATGAATAAACTTAGATCAAAACCGTCATTGATCCCGGAACGGGTCATTGACGGTGAAGTAAGGCACCAACGCCTCCGATCAGCGACCCCTTCGGGGCTCACCGACGGATATTGATGCTGTCTTTGAAATTGTTCACCGACGGGAATGATTGACTTAATTCGATGAAATACTACAAAGGATATTACTACCACATCTATAACCGAGGGAATAACCAGCAAAATATTTTTCTCCAAGATCATGACTATACTCAGTTGCTTGAACTTTTTACTAAAAACAAAGATAAATACTTAGTGAGTTTCATTGCTTACTGTTTAACACCTAATCACTACCATTTGATTCTTCGTCAAGATGGAGAGCGCTCATTGTCCTTTTTTATCAAATCTACATTTCAATCTTATGTACAATCTTTTAATCACAGAAATGGGAGAACAGGAAAACTATTTGAAGGTAAAACTCATGATAAACTAATTGATGAGACTGAATATCTACTTCATTTATGCAGATATGTTCATCTGAATCCTGTTGAAGCTGGTTTTGTGCAAAAAGCAGATGATTGGAAGTATTCAAATTACCTTAAGTTTATAGGTAGGAGAAACGAAGTACTATTTGATTCAGAGTTTATGGAGACTTTCGCGTATGAAATGGATAATTATAGAGAATTTGTTGAAGAATATGACACACTACGTCAAGAAAATAGAGAGATAGAAAAATATCTATTCAATGAATAAACTCAAGTCAAAATCGTCAAAACCGTCATTCCACAGGATGCTGTGCATGATCCCGGAACGGGTCACCCGCCTGTCCGCACGTCCAAGCCGTTCGGACGGGAACGGCGTAGTCGGGCAGGTTGACGGTGGAAGCGTTACTCTAATGCCTCCGATCAGTGACCCCTATATTTGTGCCATATGGCATTGGGAGATTTATGACGGTGAAGTAAAGGCACCAACGCCTCCGTTCAGTGACCCCTTCGGGGCTCACCGACGGATATTGATAGTGGATAAAAATGAGCAAAATCAAAATCCTATCTGACGATCTAAAGAATAAGATCGCTGCCGGCGAGGTGGTGGAACGCCCCGCGTCTGTGGTAAAGGAGCTGGTGGAGAACAGTATCGATGCTGAAGCAACATCCGTGGAGATTATCGTGAAGGGTGGAGGTAATGCATTAATCCAAGTGGTAGATGACGGCAGTGGTTTGTCAGCTGATGATCTCTTCCTCGCTTTCGCCCGGTATGCTACTTCGAAGATCAGCTCGGCTGAAGATCTGGAGCGGATCGGCACCCTCGGCTTCCGCGGCGAGGCGCTGGCCAGCATCGCATCAGTGGCAAAGGTGAAAGCTCTCTCTGCTTCCAGCGGTTCAGGAAGCGGGCATGAACTGATGATCACCGATGGATCTATTGGCGAGCCGGTTCCATCGCCGAGATCGAAGGGAACCGCCATCACAGTGAGTGAACTGTTCTTCTCCGTCCCTGCCAGGCGGAAATTCCTGAAAAGTCCTAAGACTGAACTGAGACACATTATCCAGGCTGTAAAGCGATTCGCTCTCAGCTATCCTGATGTTGCCTTTCGCTTGGTGTCAGATGAGAAAGAGTTGATGAACCTGCAAGGAGCTTCCTTCCAAGACCGGATAGGTCAACTGTTTGATCCCACCTATAAGCAGAATGTCCTTCCCGTCCAATACGTAAAGGAACCGTTCCGGATCGAGGGATTTGCAGGAAATCTAAATCTTGTCCGCAAGCGGAGAGGGGAGCAGTACCTATTTTTAAACCGCAGGTGGATCAGGGACCGCTTACTTGATTCCGCTGTCTACTCAGCATACCAGTCGCTGGTATCCCGGGGAGAGTTTCCGTTCTTTGTATTAAACCTGCATGTTCCTAAGGAATTTGTGGATGTGAACGTACATCCCATGAAGAGTGAAGTCCGCTTCCGAGACGAATGGAAGGTTTACCATGTGGTGAAGAGCGCCATTTCCGAAGCGCTGAAGGAGACGCTGGCGGCTGTCCCGGATTTTGAACCGCTGGAAGCTACTGACCTTGAAGTCGATACCGGTGATATTACGCAGTCTGGAATTTCTTTTGACCGCCGGCTGGGAACTACTGAAATGCCTCGCCGGGAAGGTAGTGTTGAGCGAGCTGTGGAATATGTCCGGACGCTGTCAGACCGGGAAGAGCGACCGTCCCTTAACCTTGAAAACATCTGGCAGGTTCACGACAAATATATTGTCTCGCAGATCGCCAGTGGGCTGGTGATCATTGACCAGCATGTGGCTCACGAGCGGATCCTCTACGAGCAGGCGTTGGTAGCTATGGATAAAAGTCCCATGCCGAGTCAGACACTTCTTTTCCCCCAATCGGTAGAATTTTCATCAGATGATTATGCTACGCTGGTCGACCTTGTGCCATATCTCGAGAAAGTCGGTTTTCGTATAAGCGAGTTTGGCAAGAACACGGTGCTGGTGGAAGGAGTTCCTCAAGAAATTGGATGGGGAAATGAGAAGCGGGTGCTGAAGGAGATCATTGATTACTATTTGGAGCATCAGAAGGAGTACGCTTCATTCCGGGAAGCAATAGCTGCGTCTTATGCCTGTAAGGCGGCCATCAAGGCGGGAGATCCATTGGTTCGGGATGAGAT
>CAZHRR010000008.1:0-32528 GCA_964534955.1 uncultured bacterium | reverse complement strand
TGGTGAGTGGTGAACTGGTTAGTGGTGAGTACGAGGTTTTGTGGAATGCCTCCAATGTGGCAAGCGGTGTCTATTTCTACCGGTTGACTGCAGGTGACCGGCAGATTACAAGAAAATTCATTCTGCTCAAATAGCTAATCTCCCGCTTAAAAATTCTTCTTATATCTGATGTAAGTCCCATTTGAGTTTTGTAATTTTCCCAGCTTTATAATGTCTGTTCAAGAAAAAAATAGGAGTATTGTTTCATGATTAGTCCCCATGGTGGTGTTCTGGTTGAAAGAATGGCACCTCAACCGGAAGTACTGGATAAAAGTTTACCAATTATCTCTCTCAGCCGGCGAAATCAGTCTGATCTGGAAATGATTGGTATCGGTGCCTGTAGTCCGCTCTGTGGATTCATGGGTCAGCAGGAATACACTTCCGTGGTGGAAGAGATGAGGCTACCTGATGACAACATCTGGTCTATTCCAATTACGTTGCCTGTATCTGGGGGATTAGCTTCACAACTGCAGGGAAAGGAAGAGGCTTATCTTTCCGTTGATTCTGATGGTGTCCTCGGGAAAATTCTCATCAGTGATATCTACACGCCTGATAAAGAAAGAGAAGCCGAGAAAGTTTATTTAACTACTAACGGGAATCACCCCGGAGTAGCAGCGTTGATTACCAGTGGCGAAAATTATGTAGCTGGAGATATCGAGGTTTACCAACTTCCCAGGCATGCTCGGTTTGGTGAGTACCGTATGTCACCCCAGCAGTTACGAGCAGCTTTCGAAGAGAAAGGGTGGCAGAACATCGTGGCTTTTCAGACGCGAAATCCAATCCATCGTGCTCATGAATACATTACCAAATGCGCACTAGAGATGGTGGACGGTCTACTGATTCATCCCATCGTGGGTGAGACGAAGGCGGATGATCTACCAGCTGAGGTCAGGATGGGTTGTTACGAAGCTATCATCGATAACTACTTTCCACACCGGCACACTATTCTGGCTGTCTATCCTGCATCCATGCGCTACGCAGGTCCCCGTGAAGCCATCTTCCATGCCATAACCAGGAAGAATTACGGTTGTACTCATTTTATTGTTGGACGGGATCACGCTGGTGTAGGTGATTACTACGGTACCTATGATGCACAGAAAATCTTTGACAATTTCAGCCGGGGAGAGCTTGGTATTGAACCCATGTTTTTTGAGCATGCATTTTACTGCAAGCGGACAAACTCCATGGCGACGACCAAGACATCCCGGGCAATGGATCATGAGAAGCTCTTTCTCTCGGGGACAAAGGTACGGGAAATGCTGAAAGCCGGCGAAGAACTCCCGGAAGAATTTACTCGACCGGAAGTGGCTGATATTTTGATGAAACATTATGGAGGCAATAAATAGAATGGAAACTAAGATTCATGGAAATAATCACGGTGTCTGCATCTGGCTGACTGGACTTTCCGGAGCAGGGAAGACGACAATTTCCATCCCCGTAGCAGAAAAATTGCGAGAGAGAGGCTATCGAGTACAACGATTGGACGGAGACGTTGTACGAGATAAACTAACACCAGACTTGGGCTTCAGTAAAGCAGACAGAGACAAGAACATCGAACGTGTCACATTTGTGGCAGGACTGTTGGTACAGCATGGGGTAATAACAGTATGCGCTTTTATCTCTCCATATCGTGCTGAACGGCAGTATGTCCGGCAGGAAACCAATGACTTCGTCGAAGTATTCGTTAAATGCCCACTGGCAGTGTGTGAAGAGCGGGATGTAAAAGGACTGTACGCCAAAGCCAGGACTGGCGAAATTAAAAACTTTACCGGTATCAGTGATCCATACGAAGAACCGGAGAATGCTGAAATTGTAGTTGATACATCCCAGATGACTTTAGAAGAAGAAGTTGACACAATTATTGCTTATCTCCGAGAAAATGAGTATATATTTTAGCCTGAATAATTCATGAGCAAACGAGCTAACTAAACGAAGTGCTGTAATAATTATGGATAGAGAAATGATAACGTTAAATGCACAGCATCTGCGGATAATTATGTAAAACGTAAATATGTAAAGGAGTACAATTTACATAATTAAATATTTACGTTTTATCGTAGAGAGAAACAATCCGCAGGATCCTGTGGACAAATCTGGAAACCTGTAAAAACTTGATTACGAAGTTGAATTAATGAGGATAGATGAAGTTATATAGACAAGCAGGAAACATAAAAGCTGGGCTCTTTCTGGGGGCTGTACTGCTGATAGTAGGACTCTTTGTTTATACTCAGAGCATCATTGACAGGCTCAGGGATGAGAACAGGGAAACTGTTTCCCTCCACGCCAAGCTCTTTGCAAAAGGAATCTCTGAAGCAGAGGGTGATGAATTGGATTTTGTATTTCGAGAAATTATTCAGCCTATTTCTTTCCCCATCATTTTTACCGATACAACCGGCAATCCTCAACAGTGGAGGAATCTTCCCGGAAATGACAATTTAAGTGTGGATGATGTACGGGAACATCTGCAGGACATGGCACTGGAGAATGATCCTATTCCTCTGGTCTTTTCCGTTTTTCTGGAGGAGCTTGGAGAGACAAAAGACCTTGAGTTGGGGTATCTTTATTACGGCGATTCATCTCTTATTTCCCGACTACGGATACTTCCGTACATAGAGATCGGTATGGTGACAATTTTTGTGCTGCTTGGTTTCATCGGCTTTCAGGTGATCCGCAACAATGAAAAGCGTCACATCTGGCTGGGGACAGCCCGGGAGACTGCCCACCAGTTGGGGACTCCGGTTTCTTCCCTCATGGGGTGGCTTGAAAGGTTGGTTGAACATCCTGAAGAAAGTGCCCGGTTGGCGGAAGAGATGGGTAAAGATGTAAATCGTCTTCAGAGTATCAGCGATCGATTTGCCAGGATGGGTTCACGCCCGAAGCTGGAGAGAATCGAGGTTCAACAGTTGCTGGATGATACTGCGGGTTATTTCAGGGACCGGCTTCCCACCAACAAATCTGTCACGCTGGAAGTGTCAAATGTCGACGATGCTGCTATCCTTGGAACTCCCACGCTTATCTCGTGGGCACTGGAGAACTTGGTGAAAAATGCTATTGACAGCTTGGACAAAGCTGATGGTCGGGTATCGCTTTCTGCTACTCAGGAAGGTAGCCATGTTGTTCTGGAGATTACTGATAACGGCAAGGGAATCCGCAGGCGGGATTGGAAGAATGTCTTCCGACCGGGATACAGCACTAAGGAACACGGATGGGGGCTCGGTCTGAGCTTGGCACGACGTATCATCGAGGAATTCCAGAATGGCACTATTCGGGTGAGTTCTTCAGAAGTGGATGTTGGCACGACATTCGAGATTAGGATTTCCGCAGCATAGAATACAGGAGGGTATTTTGATATGAGTACAAGAAGAGATTTCCTGAAGGGTACACTTGCTGCTGCTCTTGCCCCTGGAATTACCTATTCGAAAGTGATGGGAAAAATGGAGAGATCAACAAATAATCCTACTGTTATATCTACTTGGAAATTTGGTGTGAATGCTAACCGGGAAGCCATACGCCTATTGCGACGAGGGAAGTCCGCACTGGATGCCGTGGAAGTGGGTGCGAGAGTGCCGGAAGCGGATCCTGATTTGAGATCGGTAGGATTCGGTGGAAAGCCGGATGAGGACGGTCATGTTACACTGGATGCCTGTGTTATGGACTCCTATGGTAATGCCGGTTCGGTAGCGTTCCTTCAAAGTATCAAGCATCCTGTATCTGTGGCCCGGAAAGTGATGGAGCGGAGTGATCATGTAATGCTCGTAGGTGAAGGGGCAAAACGATTTGCTTTGGCTCACGGATTCAAGGAGGAAGATCTGCTCACTGAAAAATCACGAGAGGAATGGCTCAAGTGGAGAGAAAATCTAAGCAATAAAGACGACTGGGGTCCTAATGAAAACCATGACACCATCAGCATTCTGGCGCAGGATAGAGAGGGGAATCTGGCCGGAGCCTGCAGCACTAGTGGGCTCGCTTACAAGATTCATGGCCGTGTCGGAGATAGTCCTATAATAGGAGCAGCGTTGTTCTGTGACAATGATATTGGAGCCGCTGGCGCCACAGGCAGAGGTGAAGCTGTAATTAAGACAGTAGGCAGTTTTCTCGTCGTTGAACTGATGCGTCAAGGAAGATCTCCTCAAGAAGCGTGTGAGGAAGCGTTGCGAAGGATACTCAACAAACACAGTGGAAGCGTAGATTTCCAAGTCGCCTACATTGCGCTCAGAATTGATGGAGAAATTGGTGCAGCCGCACTTAAGGACGGTTTTCAGTATGCATTTAACCGAGGCGGTTCCGGTTCGCTGGTAGATGTGAAAGGATTTGTTGGTTAATATTTTTTCGACAGATTTGGTTTCAAACATATGAATTATACTATGTTTGAATGTAAATTTTAAGTTCGGAATAGAAGGAAGATCATGGAAAAGATAGCGCTAACTGTCGCCCTGTTAGCAGGACTTTTGTTCTTCGGTCTTAGGACTGAAACTGTCGAACAGGAACCAGTTGCCGCGAATTCTTACGGCAACATCACATCTGAAGAATTGAAAGGACGGCTAGCGAAAGGAGACGAGCTTATCCTGCTGGATGTACGAACACCTCCAGAATTCAATGGACCTTTGGGCCATATTGAAGGTTCGCTTCTCATTCCCGTACAGGAACTTGAGAAGCGGGTGGGAGATCTTGAACAGCACAAAGGTGAGGAAATCATTGTCATCTGCCGCAGCGGTAACAGGAGCCGGACGGCGTCCAGCATACTCGCTAAACACGGTTTTCATGCTACTAATTTATTGGGAGGGATGAAATCGTGGAACAGCTTAGATCATTTAGGGATAGACAATGATCACTGAAGACATGGATATTGAAGAAATGGTGAGGGATTATCCTGAGATAATAGGTCCTCTTTCAAAATATGGCATTGTGTGCGTTGCCTGCGGTGAGCCAGTCTGGGGTACTTTACGGGAGTTAGCTGATCAGAAAGGAATAAAGGATCTGGCTTCCATAATAGAACAGATGAATAAGCTTATACGGCAAAAGAGTGCGATAAAATGAAGAACAGTAGTATGAAGAAGATCAGCCTGGGGATTTTATTTGGTATTATGGCTGGATATGCCTATTACTACTTTATTGGCTGCCGGACTGGAAGTTGTGCTTTGACCGGGAACCCCGTGAACAGCACTGTCTACGGTGCTGTGGTGGGATTACTTTGGTCTTTACCGTACCAGAAAAACAGGCTTGATAAGGGGAGGAGTCAGAAATGAAATACGGATACAAAAAGACACTTTCAATGGGATTTGAAGATGTGAATAACGCTGTCAGGGAATCACTGAAAGAGAAAGGATTTGGTATATTAACAGAGATCGATGTTAAAGATGCACTTAAGGAAAAACTTAATGTAGATTTTCGACGCTATCTTATCCTTGGCGCCTGCAACCCACCCTTTGCTCATCAGGCTCTATCAGCGGAACTTGAGATTGGCCTCCTTCTCCCATGTAATGTTGTCATTTGGGAGAATGATGACAAGAGTACTACTGTAGCAGCAATTGATGCGAGTCAGATGCTTTCAATAACCGGACGTGATGATCTGGGTCCATTGTCGACCAAAGTTAACAATCTGCTGCGGGAGGCAGTTGATGCCTTATGAGTGATTTTATCTGGATGATTGTGATATTAGGCGGATGGATTATTTTTAACCGTTATCTGGCACCTCGACTGGGTATTCCTACATGAGGAACCTTTTACCCTGTCCAGTCTGGACAGAACAGCTCTGATGAAGAAAGTGTAAACTCGAATAAATTGGGGGAGATTAACAATGCCGATGTTTGATTTTCGGTGTGAAGAGTGCGGTTATCTGTTTGAAGAATTAATCTTTGGCTGGAATAGTGACAAAGAGATAATCTGCCCTAAGTGTAAATCGGAGAAGACAGAAAAGCTCATGAGTGCTCCAGCAATAGGAAGTTCTTCATGTGAATTCTCAACTAAAAACGGTTGTAATGCCCCTGCTGGAAGCGGCTTTTCATGAGCGTAGCTCTGGCGCCGGTCGGTGCTGGAGAGTTAAACATCACAACTCCTGACCTCATGGATTTTAACTTGCAACCGGATTTGTGAAAGTTATTCATTTATCAACGGTGTTTCGTATAATTCACTAGGGTTGCTAAACAGACCAACCGCGACGACGTAAACACCAACTCTATAATCAAATAAACCCTGATAAATCAGGCTGTTAATCCCATAGGATGCTACCTTTAGTGTTCGGGCAGGTCGGAAAAGGGTGTTACCACCAGATAGGCGGCTTTACCTGTCCCGTGAAGTGCAAAGCATATTTCACTGGGAGCCGTCTTTCTTTGATTTAGCGTGTTCATTTATGGACTCGCAACTTTAACCCAGATTTTCCTCCACAAAATCCCAGTTCACCAGATTCCAGAAAGCCTCTACATACTTGGGTCGGGCATTCCGATAATCAATATAGTAGGCGTGCTCCCATACATCGCAAGTGAGGAGGGGAGTCAGTCCTGAGGTAAGAGGATTGCCGGCGTTAGGAGTACTAACAACCTCCAGTCCACCTGCTTCATTTTTTACCAGCCATCCCCAGCCTGAGCCGAAGGTCGTGATGGCGGTCCGGGAAAAGAGATCATTAAATTCGACAAAAGAACCGAAAGCTCCTCTAATTGATTCTTCTACCGCTCCAGAAGGCTCACCGCCGCCATTAGGACTGAGGCAGTTCCAATAGAAAGAGTGATTCCAATGCTGTGCAGCATTATTGAAGATTCCGCCGGAAGCACCTGTTACGATATCGTCCAGTGCCATATCGGCAAACTCGGTACCTTCGATGAGTTTATTCAGGTTCTGCACATATGCGTTGTGATGTTTTCCGTGGTGGAAATCGAGTGTCTCTGCAGAGATGTAAGGCGCTAATGCGTCTTTCTCATAAGACAATGCGGGAAGTTTATGGATCATTGATAGTCCTCCTTAAGTAAGTGAATAGTGTCAAAGATAGTTGTTGCTTGTCACTGAATTAACTGTCAACTGTTTGTCCCCCCGCAGGCGGTCTGTCTGCCTGCAAAGAAAATTACTATGGGTTATTAGCGTGGGCAAGTTATTACAATTAACTACAGGGTGGGTACCATGTCTCTTTATTTGACGGATTGTTTTATTCTCCCTTTTGACAATTCCCATTCAAACACTAACTTTGCGCACTTTCTAAACAGACAACAAAAAGGATTTAGTTATGGCAAAAATGTGTGCAATATGTGGTAAGAAACCAGCTGCTGGTAACAATGTGAGTCATGCTCACAACAAGACACGCCGGCGATGGTTCCCTAATCTGCAACGGGTAAAAGCTAAGATAGACGGATCAGTTAAACGTATTTATGTCTGTACGTCTTGCATTCGCTCAGGAAAGGTAGTAAAAGCAATCTAACTCTTCATTTACGATTTACTATTTTCGGTTATAACCAATCACCGCTCATCGTAGCGAAGCGAAGATCATGCCCGCCTTACCGGACGGGCAGGCAGACGAAGTGTCGGGACCAGCAACCACTTACCACTCACCAGCTACCACTCCACTATTCACCAAAGACTACTGCCTCTGCCTGAGAAAGGCAGGTATCTCATAATCATCCCTTTTGAGTTTATCGGGATCGATATTAATATTAGATTTTTTACCAGCATCATCAGGTTTGTTCGTCTTTTGTTCATGCGTGGGCAGGTTGAACGTATTGCGGACGTTGATTGCTTCCATCTCCCGTTGCGTCGGTACATCATCTCCGTGTGGAACAGTTCGCTTGCCGGCAGGAACAATCTTGCCGAAGCCGGTCGCGATAACGGTGACCCTTATTTCGTCAGTCATGGCAGGGTCAATTACGGCTCCAAAGATGATGTTGGCATCTTGGCCAGCTTCTTCGAAGATGATAGATGTAGCTTCATCAACTTCCAGCAGCGTAAGATCATCACCGCCGGTAATATTGACCAATACACCTTGTGCACCACTGATGTTGACTTCCTCCAAGAGTGGAGATGAGATTGCCTGCTGAGATGCCAGAACTGCCCGCTCCTCACCATTGGCAACACCCGTGCCCATGATAGCATCTCCCATTTCCCGCATGATGGTGTTCACGTCTGCAAAGTCAAGGTTAATCAGACCATGGACACTGATCAGATCAGATATTCCTCGTGTAGCCTCAAGAAGAATCGAATCCGCAATTCTGAATGCATCCACCACTGTGGTTGATTTATCCACAATCGTGAGGAGCTTCTGATTGGGGATGGCAATTAAAGTGTCACAGTTATTCTGTAACTCCTCGAGACCTGAGACTGCGCGATTCATACGTTTAGGTCCCTCAAAGCTGAATGGTTTTGTAACCACTCCTACTGTGAGAGCATTCAACTCCCTGGCAATCTGAGCTACAATAGGGGAAGCCCCAGTTCCTGTACCTCCGCCGAGACCTGCGGTGACAAACACCATATCAGCTCCTTCCAGGATATTGGCTACAGCTTCTTTTTCTACCTCTATAGCCGCTCGTCCGATATCTGCTTTGGCACCAGCACCCAGACCTTTAGTAAGATTTTTGCCGATCTGAATTTTAGTCTCGGCTTTATTGTTCTCCAGGTCCTGAGCATCTGTGTTGATAGCTACGAACTCTACTCCATTTAATCCCGAGGCTATCATACGGTTGATGGCATTTCCTCCTGCTCCACCTACTCCAATGACCTTGATCTTCGCTTGTTGATCAGATAGTGAATCGAATTCAAACAGCATGTTTCCTCCTCCTTATCTTTATTCCCGCTTGGTTTAGTATGTAATTATTCATGATATCTTGCGGCTTAAAACATTCCCGCAAACCAATCTTTCAACTTTGTGATTGTTCTAGCTCCTGTTAGTTTATCCACACCTCCTAGGTTGAATTCCTCTGCTATTTGGTCGCCATATTGGATAAGACCAATGGCAGTGGCATATACAGGGCTGGCAGCTATTTCAACGAGGCTGTTTAATCCTTTTGGAATGCCAATCTTTACTCTACCACCTAACACTTCTTCCGCCAGACTGGCGACATTTTTCAGCAGGGCACCTCCGCCCGTAAGAACGATGCCGAAACTGACCGGTCCCTCCACATCCGCTCGCAGGATTTCGCGATTTACCATATGGAATATCTCTTCCATGCGGGCTTCTACGTATCTTGAAACTTCGTGTTCTGAGATGATGTGTGGTTCTTCTCCAGGCTGATGAGGAAGCTCAAATTCCAAATCAGTGGAAGCCATAGCAGCCTTTGCAGAGCCGTGCTTAATCTTGATGTCTTCAGCGTCTTCCAGCGAGACTTGCAGCATCATAGCGATATCACTGGTAATATTGTTGCCTCCCAAAGCGATGACGGCTGAATGCCGGACACCTCCATCGTAGAAAACAGATACATCCGTTGTCCCTCCGCCGATATCTACCAGTGCTACTCCGAGCTGCTTTTCCGTAGATTCCAATGTTGCAGCTGCTGAAGCAAGGGGTTGGTAAATGAGAGCATTCACATCAATACCTGCCTCTTCTACACACTTTCTCACGTTTTTTGCAGCTGAAATAGCACCTGTGATTAAATGGACTTTGGCTTCCAAACGTCGAGCGACCATTCCCGAAGGATCTTTTATATTACGCTGCTCATCTACGATATATTCTTGAGGTAAAGTGTGTAATATCTCCCGGTCAATAGGGAGGGAGACGGCTCTGGCCAATTCCAATGCCCTATTGATATCCTGACTCTTGATCTCATGATCGTAGGCGGTATGGTGACCATTTCTCGAAATGGAAATGGCGCCTTGAGTGTTGATACCCCGAATATGATCACCTGAGATACCTACATAAGCACTGTTCACTTTCTGGCCAGCCATTTTCTCAGCTTTCCTTACGGCTGACTCGATTGAGTCTACTGCTTCATCGACATTAATAATCATTCCCTTGCGAATTCCTGCTGCAGGACCGATGCCTGCTCCCACAAGCTTAAAACTATCATCACTGCTTATCTGCTGGGCAATGATACAGCAGATCTTGGTGGTCCCTATATCGAGACCAACATAGATACCCCGATCCTGAGCTATCGTCAATTTTCTCATACCCATTCCTTCACTATTATCTGCCGCCGGTGGCGAAGATCAATTAATTTGTAATCATGGAGCGAACGGATATTCTTCAATGTGGAAGAGAATTCCTCAAGGACTACTATCCGTTCGGTAAGACTATCTGATCCAAGAATTATTTTTGTCGGACGCTTAGATAGAAGTATTACAAATTCATCCTTAGGATTAATCAATACTTCCGACATATCCGCATAAAGGGCTGGGAAATCGTTTTTGGCTATCATAAGAAATTCCACAGCTTCTAATACTTTGTTTGATAGACATGTGCTGCCTTCAGGATATAGCTCAGGGTTGGAGTTGAAGCCTGAAAGATAAGGTCCGTCAAATTCGATTCTACCGTGGCGGAGTGGAAGTATCACACCATCGCTATCCACCATATAGAATGGACTGTGATTCAGGTAGGCGATAGGACTGCGTTCCATTATTTCAATCCTTATGGTAGATGGGAAACTGTGGCTTGCTCTGGCAGTCTTGATGTAGGGATGCTCCCTTAGTCTGTCCTGAATTTTCTGGAGATCGAGTTGGATCAGGTCATCAGGCTTTGGCATGTTCAGCCAGTAGAGAAGATCATTTTCATTGAGATAGCTGTTTCCGTAGAACTGGATCGTTTCCAGATTAAGTTGATTGGTCACATTTCCCCACCATACAGCGGAGTATACCAGTGAGGCCATGGCAGCCAGTGCTGTTGTTCTACCTATCCAGGACAGGATGTATGAACGTATCCGTTTACGTTTTTTTCTCAGCTTGCGGTATTTCATTTTTTTCCTGACAGTTTCATGCGTCAAAATAGTGGGGCGGGAAACCAAGAGTTTTAATCTCCAGTTCAAGTTCAATATTAAACTGTTCCCTGACTGTTCTTCTGGCCATTCGAATCAATTTGGCGATATCTTCTGAGGATGCCCCCCCGTGATTGATGAAAAAATTCGCATGTTTTGTAGAAATTTCTGCTTTACCTTCACAAGTTCCTTTCAATCCCGCCCGGTCAATGTAATAGCCGGCTGAATTCGCTCTCTCTGGATTCTTAAATACACTGCCGGCAGATCTGAACTTCAGCGGCTGAGATGCCTTCCTGCTCTCACTGGCACGATTCCTCAATTCTTGAATCTTATCTGGCGAACCTTCCTGGAATTCAAAGGAAGCAGAGACCACAATTTCGTCATTTTTCAAAGACGAATAGCGATAACCGAAGTCAATCTCTTCTTTACGGTACTCCTTCAGCTCACCTGTCATGGTCACTACCTTGAGTTGCTTTAGTGAGTTCGATATTTCGTGTCCGTATGCCCCTGCGTTCATCTGGATTGCGCCGCCTACTGTTCCTGGAACACCGATAAGACTCTCTACACCGGAAAAATTCCGGCTGATGCATTCCCGCACCAGGTGGCCCATCATAACACCGCTTTCTACCGTTACATGGTTATTATCGAATTCCATCTTCCGAAAATGTCTAACCAAACTGATGACAAAACCGTCAAAGCCATCGTCACTGACAAGCAGATTGGATCCTGATCCCGCAAAAAAAACTGGAATTGATTTCTCATAAGCAGTCTTCAGAATTAGAATGAGGTCATTAATATCAGCAGGGTGGAAGTAAGCTAATGCCGGTCCACCAATCCCATAAGTAGTGTGTTTTGACATTGGTTCGTGCATTGATATTTCACCGTGCATGATTTCTCTCAGTTTCTCTGCAGATTCGATTTTGTTAGATTTGGACACATCAAGCCGTCACAGTTTCCTGTTCTAAGAGAGAGACGAATTCGTCACCAATTTCCCAGATATCCCCTGCTCCCATGGTTAATACCAGATCTCCCGACTTCGTTATCTCCTGAAGTCTGGCCGGAATGTCGGATTTTTCCTGAATCCAGTGGACTTCCTTATGTCCAAGGTTGACTGCAGTGTCTGCGATAAGTTTTCCATTCACTCCTTCGATAGGTTTCTCCCGGGCGGGATAGACATCGGTAATTATGATGCAATCGGCTATTGAAAGGGTGGAAGCGAACTCTTGATAAAAATCCCTTGTTCTAGAATAAAGGTGAGGTTGAAAGACGACAACGATTCGCCGTTTCCATGACGAACGGACTGCCTCCAGTGTGGCTCCAACTTCTGTTGGGTGGTGAGCGTAATCATCTACGACCATGATATCATCGAAAACACCCTTTATCTCAAATCTCCGCCTTACGCCGGTAAATGACTTCATTCCTTGGGCAATAATATCCATATCAATCCCAATTTCCAGGCATAGAGCAATAACAGTCATTGCGTTCATTACGTTGTGCTGCCCGGGAATCTGCAGGGTGACCGACCCTAAGCCTGTTCCGTTATGCAAAACGTCAAATGTAGTGAAAGTCTCTTCGAACCGGAGATTGGCTGCTGAAAATTCTGCATCATCTGACATCCCGCTGATCAGCAAGGGACGGGAGATGAGAGGAATCACTTTTTTTACGAGTGAATTATCCATACAGATCGACACTGCACCGTAGAAAGGAACAGCATTTGCGAATTGAGCGAAAGACTGGATAAGATCATTCTCATCTTCGTAGCATTCCATGTGATCGTGGTCTACAGTCGTGATGATAGAATAAGTAGGAGTCAAGTGCAGAAAACTCCGGTCAAATTCGTCCGCTTCGGCCACAATGATGTCGCCTTGTCCTAATACGGCGTTTACGTCTAGACTTTTTACAACGCCGCCAACGACGAGTGTCGGATCGAGACCTGCTTCAGTCAAAACGGTACCCAGGAGTGAAGTGGTTGTGGTCTTTCCATGAGTTCCACCTACAGCAATAGAGGTAGGTTTAAGTTTCAGTAACTCCGCCAGCATTTCTGCCCGGGAAATCACAGGAATTTGTCGTTTTATCGCCTCTGCCACTTCAAGATTATCTTCATTTACAGCAGAGGAATATACAAGTACATCTGCATCTCCTAAATTCTCTGCAGCGTGTCCGGTGTAAATGACAGCGCCTTGTCTCGCCAGTTTGGTGGTTATGTCTGAAGGTACAAGGTCGGAACCAGCCACTCCGAATCCGGAGTTGAGCAGCAGTTCGGCGATGCCACTCATTCCGATTCCGCCGATACCAACGAAAAAGATGTTTTTGACCTTGCCAAACGTCATGCCTGGGCTAACCTCACGATTTCATCCACAATATGTTCTGCGGCGTCTAAAATGGCTGCTTCACGGGAGGCTTTGGCCATTTGCCCCAGGAGTTCTTCATCTCTGAGTAGACGACCGGTTTCTTCTGCGAGTCTTTCCGGTGTCAACTCTGCTTCGGGGATAATTTTTGCCGCACCTTTTTTATCCAACGATGAAGCATTTTTCATCTGATGATCTGCCGCAGCACCGGGGAAGGGGATAAGAAGTGACGGCCTGCCGCAAGCCGTGATTTCTGATAATGTCATAGCGCCTGCTCTAGAAATAATGAGGTCCGCTGCTGAATAAACTGCACCCATTTTATCGGTGAATGGGACAATATTGATACCGTTACTTGCTGAAGTCCGCAGAGTTTCATATTGGAGTTGACCCGTCTGCCAGAAAATCTGGACATCATGATTCTCTCGCAGAAGCGGCAATGCCTCCCGAAAAGTATCATTGATGGCTCGTGAACCCTGACTCCCGCCGATGATTGCCACAACTGGCTTGTCGGTACTGAACCCAAGTATGTTTCTGGAATCCTCACGAGTCATATTCAAAATCTCCTGTCGGACTGGATTGCCGGTGAGAATGCACTTTTTTTTTTAAGATAACGCTCAGAGTCGCTATAACTGATACAGACTGTATTAACTCGATCTGCCAGCCAGCGGGTGGTGAATCCCGGATAAGAATTCTGCTCGTGGATTAAGGTAGGAATTTCCTTTTTAATGGCAGCCAGGAGCGGCAGTCCGCTGGCGTAACCGCCGGTTCCCACGACTACATCGGGACCGAATCTGTTCATCAGCTTTCTGGAGCGGATGAGAGATATCATAAAGCGAAAGGGGAAAAGGATATTTCTACCGAGTGCCTGAAGTGATGTTCCCCGTTGAAATCCGCGGATATTCAGGAGAGTGTTATTTTCCTCCCGTTTTGCAAAATGCCGAACTTCCACACCATGTTGTGAACCAACGAAATGGATTTCTGCACCATCATCACGGTTTTTCAGCGCGTCTGCAATAGCGAAGGCAGGAAAGAGATGTCCTCCCGTTCCGCCTCCGGCAATGATCGCTTTTAGATGTTTACCTTGCAAAGAGAATCCTCGTCGATTTTGGGGTTCTGGCTCTTCGCTTAGCCATGGAAATGTTTAGCAAAATACCGATAGTCATCAGGTTGATTACCAGACCTGTCCCGCCGAAACTGATGAACGGAACAGGTAGTCCGGTTGTGGGGAGCAGTCCCGAAGCCACCGCTGCGTTTATGAACGCGTATAGAATTATTTTCACTGAGAAGCCGAGACCGAGAAGTATCCCAAAGACATCTGTGCACCCTTTAGCGATTGTGACTGCTCGCTGGAAAAGTCCAAGAAACAGTGTGATAACCACAAAGACACCGAGGTAACCTAACTCTTCTCCAATGA
This sequence comes from uncultured bacterium, assembly GCA_964534955.1. Classification (GTDB taxonomy): domain Bacteria; phylum Fidelibacterota; class Marinisomatia; order Marinisomatales; family UBA2128; genus UBA2128. Next base: position 17,847 of record CAZHRR010000008.1, on the reverse strand, counting down.
TTGATAGGATAAAGTCAGTATGAGGGGCAGGGAGGAATAGGTTTTTCCCAATACTTTCCCCAAGCCCCACACCAGTGATACCACCGTTCCCCAGTGCGATGAGTGACTGTTGAAGCTGATAGTTCTTCCCGACCAGGTTGGTGGTAAAATCACCAAATGAGGTCAAGCGGTAAACCCGGTATTCAGCAAGAAATAAAACGGGGATCAGTATAGCGCAGGCCGTGCAGACCAAAGCGGCGAGATGAGATGCCTTAGCTCCGCCTAAAAATAGCATCACGAATGTAAGAACTCCGATGACAAACGCCGTGCTGAAGTCGGGCTGAATGATTACCAGAGCCATGATGATACCTATTAATACAATTGGAGGCAGGAATCCATTAGTGAAACTGTTAAGCTGATTCCGCTTCCGGTCAATGTAGGCGGCGAGATAGACAATTACGGCAAACCGGGCAATGTCAGATGTTTGTAAAGAAAGCAGTCCCAGATTCAGCCACCGGGCTGGTGCATCACTTCCCCTGAGGATATACGAGAGTTTTGTGATGACCAACAGTGCAGTTGCCCCGATGATAAGTGGTACCGCTGCTCTCCTCAGAAGACGGTAATCCATGTACATGGCGATAAACAAAACAGCTAATCCCGTCAAGATTCTAAAAGCGTGTTTCCAGAAGTAATGTGTTCCGGTGCCATACTTATTCACCGAAATATTGGTGCTGGCACTAAAGACCATAATTATTCCCACGACCAGAAGTAACATAGTTAGTAGAAGCAGAGGGCGGTCATATTTTCTGGATGAAACAATGACACTCATGATACTGTCCTCTTCAAACCAGCAACTGCTGTTTTGAATGCTTTGCCCCGTTCTTCATAATTCTTGAACTGATCGAAACTGGCGCAGCCCGGGGAAAGCAGTACGATATCTCCGGATTGAGCCGAATGAAAAGCTGCGTCTACTGCCGTATGGATATCTCCGGCATTCTGAGTGTGAACTACTCCAGAATAGGCTTCAGCGATAATCCTAGTCGCTTCACCCACAAGGATAATCTCCTTTACGTTGGACTTTATCAGTGGTATCAACTGAGAAAAATCCCCGCCTTTATCGAGACCGCCCATGATGACGATCAGCGGATTATCGAAAGACCTAAGCGCTACCTCAACTGAGTCCACATTTGTCGCCTTGGAATCATTGTAGAATTTTACGCCGTTGAGCTCTTCCACGAATTCGATACGATGCTCAACACCGGGGAATGTGGTCATGATATTCCTGATATTGTCGGAGTCAATCTCCAGCAGCCGGCTAACAGTGGCTGCGGCGAGGAAGTTGGATAGATTGTGTCTTCCCGGGAGTGAGACATCTTTGAGATAAATGATGATTTCTTCTGTCTCGTCGTAAATCTTTGTCTCATTTACGGTGAAAAGTGCTTCAGGTGTTCGAGAGAGGGAGAAGGGAACCTTACGTGCGGCCGTCTGGAGATACGGTTTCAGCCCGGCATCATCTTCGTTGAAAACAACCCAGTCATTTTCCGTCATATTATTGAGGATATTCATTTTGGCTCGAGCGTAAGCATCCATATCGGGGTAGCGATCCAGATGATCTGCTGTCAGGTTCAAGAGGACGGCTATCTTGGGTCTGAAGTGACGGATGTGCTCCATCTGGAAACTGCTGATTTCCAACACGTGCAGTCCGTTATCCGGCTCATTGCCGAGGATGGATCTAACGGTATCAGCAAATGGGAACCCGATATTACCGGCGAGAAAGGTCTCATACCCTCCGTGACTACTCATTTTCGCGAGAATGAACGATGTGGTAGTTTTTCCGTTGGAACCTGTAACAGCAGCAATAGGCAATTCTGTATGCCAACTTGCCATTTCAATTTCGGAAACAACGGGGATGCCTCTCTCGCCGGCCTGTGTTAGGATATCCGCATCCTGTGGGACTCCAGGACTGACAACAATCAGGTCAGTCTCCAATGATTTCTCAGTATGTCCGCCTGTCTCAAACTCAATACCAAGCTGTGACAATTCTTGTTCTTTATCTGGCCATCCATCAGGTATCCTTTTATCAGTGAGAAAAGCTTTTGCTCCCACCTTAGTCAGAAGTCGACAAACCGCCATACCACTAATGGCACCACCTACAACAGTAACCTTTTTACTGCTCAGGTCTGGGTGCGGAGTATCCAGCCAGTCCGTCATCGTATCTTGAATGTGCTTAATGTCATCAATGCGAATAGAATTCCAAGTATCCAGAAACGGACGACTACTTTGCTCTCAGCCCACCCCTTCAGTTCAAAATGATGGTGAAGCGGCGCCATGAGGAATAGACGTTTGCCTTCGCCATGTTTTCGTTTGGTATATCGAAAATATTGAACTTGCAGAATAACTGATACAGACTCAAGTATGAAGATTGCAGCGGCGAAGGGGAGGAGGAATTCTTTCTTCAGTAAAACGGCAACTCCTCCAATAGCTGCTCCCATGGCGAGCGATCCGGTATCTCCCATAAACACTTCCGCAGGACCGGAATTGAACCAGAGGAATCCCAATGCTGCTCCTACCAAAGCCACGCAGAATATGGTTAATTCCCCGACGCCGGGCAGATAGAGGATGTTAAGATATCTGCTGAAGTCTGCCCGGCCTGTGATGTACGCAATCCCGGCGAAAACAAATGCAGCAATAGCAATAAGACCCGAAGCCAATCCGTCCAACCCATCTGAGAGATTTACTGAATTGGATGTGGCGGTAATAACAAAAATTACGAACAGGGCATAGGGGAGCCAATGCTGGAAATTGACTACAGATTCCTTTATGAATGGTATGGTGGTAACCATCGCTTCCACAGGATTTTTTATCGGGTCGCCCTCCTCTGGTGTGAACCATTGGAAGATCTGAATATCCTGGCTTGAGAGGATTACTATCGTCAGGAAAATCCCAAGTATAATCTGTCCGGCTAACTTATATCGAGCTATCAACCCCTTTTCAATCTTGCGGATATTTTTCAGGTAATCATCCAGGAAGCCGATGAACCCCATCCAGAGTGTAGCAGTGAGTATCAGCAGGATATAAGGGTTGGTTAAATTTGCCCAAAGGACGGTGGGGAGAATCACCGCCGCGAGGATAATGATCCCCCCCATTGTTGGCGTGCCCTTCTTCGAGATATGGGACTCCGGTCCCAATATTTTTACTTCTTCTCCAATGTGTTTTTTATGCAGAAATCGAATGATTCGCGGTCCGATGATGAAGCTGATAAGCAGTGCAGTCATAGCCGCCATGGCGGAGCGGAATGTGATGTACTGAAAAAGGTTGAATCCGGAGATCTTTGTGTGCAGGGGATAGAGAAGATGGTACAGCACTACTCTTCGAAGACCTCGCTGATAATCGTTTCCATGGCCATACCACGAGAACCTTTAAAAAGGACGGCATCGCCAGGTTTTAAATATACTTTCAGTACGGATGCCAGCTCACTTTTTTCAGAATAGCTGCGGACATCTATTTTACCCCGGGCTGCATATGCAGTGATGTCACTTTCTTTACCGTAACAGAGGAGCAGATCGCTTTCCCGGGAAGCACAAATCTTTCCGAATTCTTCGTGATCCGATGCAGATGTATCTCCCAGTTCCAGCATGTCCCCAAAAACGATTACCCTTCGTTCCTTCACCGGCAGACTGAAGAGCAAGTCAACCGCTGCAACAGCTGAGTCAAGGTTGGCGTTGTAGGTATCGTCTATCACGGTAATTCCATTACGAATTGTTACTTCACTCCGTCCTTTGGTTGGCTTGTAAGTGAGTATTGATTCCTGAAATGATTCCCACGAGACTCCGAGGGTGACAGAAATAGTAGCAGCTGCGAGACTGTTTTTAGCAAATGTTTCGTCATAGGAATTGAGAGCAATCTCTTCACCGTTGATAATGATGGTGAGAAGTCCGTCATCCTCACGGTGAAGATCGGCGGCAAAATCACAGTCGGGATTGAAGCCAAATGTTACTTTTTCGGCAGAAGTGTTAAGCCCCGCCACGTGCTTATCTTCCATATTGACGAATGCAGTACCATCTTCGGGAAGTGAGGCGAAAAGCTCTCCCTTTGTTCGAGCGATATCTTCTATGCTCCCAAAACTCTTGAGGTGGGCACGAGCGACATTGGTTATTAATCCGTACCGAGGTAGTGACAGATCGCAGAGGTAATCAATGTCGCCCGTAGTATTAGCGCCCATTTCGAGGATTGAGAGGGTATGGTGCGAGGATAGCTCGAGTAAGGTGAGAGGTAATCCGAGGTGAGTGTTGTAGTTACCGCGAGTCCCATGTACAATGTGGGATGCGGAAAATATGTGTATCAATAAATCTTTGGTTGAGGTTTTACCATTACTGCCGGTAATTCCGATTACGGGGAGGGTAAAGTTAGTTCGCCATTTGGCAGCTAACTGTCCGATGAATTCTGCAGGTTCCTCAACTTCAATCTGAGGGAGATCTATATTCGACTGAGGAGAGGATACCAAGGATGCCGCTGCGCCACTTTTTTTCGCCTGAACAAGAAATTCATGACCATCTACATTCTCGCCTGGCAGGGCGACAAACAGGTCACCGGATTGGACTTCTCGGCTATCAAGGGTTATGCCTGTTATTCCGGATGGTATTTCTTGTTTTGATATATCAGCGACCATTTGTCGAAATGCATCAGGATCAGGGAGGTCAATTCTCATCTATCGCTTTCAGGACTGTGTCCACATCGGAGTAAGGAATGCGCTCGGTTCCGACGATGTCATAATTCTCCCGGCCTTTCCCAACCACAGCAAGGATATCATCCGGAGCCATCTCTTCGATTACCTCAAATATGGTGTGCCTGCGATTTTCCCTGAATTCATGTTTTGTCTGCGTAAAACCTTCCTCGATCTCTCTGTTGATAACTTCCAGTGACTCTGTCCGCGGATTATCCGGTACTACAAGGATATGGTCTGCAAAAGCTTCCGCCTTTTCCGCCATCAAGGGACGTTTATCATGATCCCGGTCCCCGCCGCAGCCGAATATTACCCAAAGTTTTCCGTCTGAGGATAGGAGCGACTTGAGGGATGAGAAAAGTTTTTCATAGGCATCCGGCGTATGAGCGTAATCCACCACAACAGTGGCGCCATTTCTGGTTGTGAATTGCTCCAATCGTCCCGGTATGGTTCGGCAAGCGGTAATTCCGGCTTCAATAGCTTCCGGTGGGATTCCCATACTCCATGCGGTTGCCGCGGCTGAGAGAATGTTCTCGAGATTGTGGACGCCAAGAAGAGCTGAGTTCACGGAGATTTTCTTATCTCCCAGTACAATTGTTCCAGTGATGCCGTGCCGAGACATTCCCCATTCTTTAAACCGGGCGTCAACATCGCCTGCTATTGAGCAGCTGACGACAGGGGAGGAGCAGAACTGCCGCAGGTCTTCGGCTCGTGGATCAGCGGTATTGAGAATCGCCTTTCCATCACTGTTGACCATGGAAAAGAGTTTCGACTTCGCCTGGAAATAATTGTCCATTGTCTTATGAAAGTCCAGATGATCCTGTGTCAGGTTGGTGAAAACTGCGTAGTCAAATAGAACATTGTTTACCCGCTGCATTTCCAGAGAATGTGAGGAGACTTCTATGATCAAATGAGTAACACCGCCGTCGCGGAAGAGGCTCATCAGTCGCTGGAGTTCCAGACTGTCTGGAGTGGTGAGGGAGGTAGTAGCTTCCATTCCTTGAGACTTAGCACCGAGAGTTCCCATAATACCTGTCTTCAGTCCGTATGCTTCCAGGATGTCATACAGAATGTGGCAGGTTGAAGTTTTACCGTTGGTACCTGTAACCCCTACAACAGTCATATCCGCTGAGGGGTTATCGTAATAATTAGCTGCCATTTGAGAGAGTGCCTGTCTGGGGTCTTGAACACGGACCAGAGGTGTGTTTGACTTCTCTCTCTCATCAAACTTTTTACCGTTAGAAATCACTGCAGCGGCACCTTTGGCCAGCGCTTCCGGGATGAATTTGGTGCCATCTCGCTGAGTGCCATGGATAGCAACAAAGATCGATCCGGGCCAGACGCGGCGAGAATCAGCGCAGATGGACTGGATGGGAACGTCCAGAGGTACGTCGGAGATTACATTAACACCGCTTAGTATTGAGGTCAGTTTTTCCATCACTTCAGCCTGATTGAACATGTGGTTCCAAATTGTACGTTACTGCCCGGTGCAGGCCATTGACTTACAACAGCACCGGATCCTTCTACTTTCGGTCTTAATCCGGTCATTTTCAACTCTGCTACGGCGTTTCGCAAGCTCATTCCTCGCAGATTCGGGACAGTAACCCCGGGAGTAAATTTTTCTACAGCTGCAGTTATGAGAGCAACAGGAAAATCGGTGGGCACATCTTGTGCTTCGACAAGTAATTCGGCGAGTGGAGCTTCAGACATTGGATCAAGACGACTCTTGAGCTTTGGTTTGTGAACCAGAATTTCATCATCCTGATAAATAATTCTTTTCATGACATTACTGAATAATGGAGCAGCGGACAGCCCTCCCCAATGCTGACCTTTCCGGGGCTCATCTAGAACAAAGACACCAACAAGCTGCGGGTCATCTGTCGGGAAAAAACCGGCAAAGGATGAGATGAACTTCAATTTCGAGTATTCTCCGTCAACAAACTTCTGAGCTGTTCCCGTCTTTCCCGCAACATTCCAACCTGCCAGCTGAGCACTTGTTCCCGTACCACTCTCGACAGCTCTCTGCAGCATTGACTTCAGATTGGCAACGTTTTGGGCTGAAGTGATCTTTCGTACGATTTGAGGTCTTACGCGATGTACTACTTGTCCATCAGCATCGTTGATTTGTTCTACAAGGATTGGTTTCATCAGGTAGCCGCCGTTAGCTACAGCGGCGAAAGCCAAAGCAATTTGAAGCGTGGTGACGGAAACCTCGTGCCCCAAAGGTACTTCACCGAGAGAAATACTGCTCCATTCGTCCAGAGAGCGAAGACGTCCCCTAGCCTCTCCGGGGAGAGCAATTCCTGTTTCAGACCCAAATCCGAACTTGCGGGCGAAGCGGTAGAGATCATTTGCACCTACACGCTCTGCGATTTTTATAACTCCGACATTGCTCGATTTTTCTATGATCTGAGGAAATGTGAGCAGACTGAAATCTGACCAATCCTTTATGATAGTACCCCGAAAATCATAACTGCCGTTCTCGCAATTGAATTCTTCCTGCAGACTCACTTTTTTTGTATGGAGAGCAGCCATGGCTGGAACTATCTTGAATGTGGAGCCCGGTTCATACTGATCCGTAATGACTCGGTTCCGATAGAATTCCTGTTTAGTAAGTGCAGGAACATTGGGGTCATAATCAGGCAGGGAGGCTATGGCTCGGATTTTACCGGAATACGGCTCCATGATTATCCCCATTCCCCCGATAGCACCGGTGGCATTAATCTGTCGCTCTAATTCGTCTCGAACAATTGCCTGATACTCCATATCTATGGTCAAAATCAGATTGTTTCCATCAGACGGCTTTTGGATAGGATAAGCTTGATTCTTACGAGATCTTCCATGTCCATCTGTCTCGAGAATAGTCCAGCCTGCCTGTCCTTTCAAACTGGCATCATATTGCCGTTCAAGCCCCTCGAGGCCTTCACCGTCAACGTTGGTGAAGCCTACAACCTGAGAGGCGATGTGCCTGTGAGGATAGAACCGCGAACTGTGCCTGTGAGCCACAAGCCCTTCATCTTTTAACTCGAGAAGACGTTGACTTTCCTCATGACGAAGATTGCGTTCGAGGAATTCGTAAGAATTATCGGAGTCAAGCCGGATTTTGTAGTAATCTTTACTTCTGCCTGTAACTTGGGAGAAAGTGGAAATGATTAAATCGCGATTCTCAACACGGCTCGGATGAACGGCAAAATCATAGTGGATAATATTCTCTGCCAACGGGCTAAAATTACGGTCATATATAGTGCCTCTGACAGCGGGCAGGAGAATCTTCTCCTCACCCTGCATTTTGACTATTTCAGTGAAGTTATTGCTTCTGAAGACCTGGATGTAGAGGTAGCGTATGGCAAGTCCAGCCCAGAGCAGTACCACAAAACTTGAGAGAAACAGGATTCGCTTCCTGAATTTGAGAAATGACTTAGTCACTTGGTTCATCCAGTTTGGCGAGAATACTGGGATCGATATATACTACTAATGTTTCCGGTTCCGGTGCAATCATCCCTAATTTATCCCGGGCGACGGCAGAAATCCGGTCTGAACGACGAAGTGCAGCATTCGTATTTTCCAGTTTCCTGTTTTCTGTAAGCAGGTTCTCATGTATCTGTTCCAGCTCTACTATCTCCCTGACTGTCAGATTGATTTCGTTATAGATCCAAAGGTATGTCAGGAATCCTGATATAAAGAGGACAGAGATAACGAAGAAGAGAAGGGAATTGATAAAATCTTGCCGGTCTCTCTGTGTTCTTCTCCGCCTTCTTCTTTGAACCTGACTCATATTCTCTCCGCTGCTCTCAGTTTAGCGCTCCTTGCACGCCGATTTTCAGAAATTTCTTCCTCTGATGGAATAACAGGCTGCCGGGTCAGGATGTTGACGGAAGCTTTATGATCACATTGGCAAACAGGCAGTTTAGGCGGACAGATACAGTCCCGGGCATGGTCACGAAATGCCTGCTTGACGATTCTGTCTTCGAGAGAGTGGTAAGAGATGGTTACCACTCTACCTCCCGGTTTGATGAAATTGATAAAATTTTTCATAACATCAGCTAAGGCTTCCAGCTCACGATTTACATAGATTCGCAGAGCTTGAAAGATTCTTGAAAGTGATTTGTTTAGGTAGCGAGGCGGAACTACAGTAGAAATAACCCCACGAAGCTGCAGCGTTGTTTCGATTGGTATCTGTGTTCTCTGTCTCACGATTGCTTTTGCTACAGAACCAGCCAGATGTTCTTCCCCATATTTTTTCATGAGGGTGCGCAACTTTGACTCAGGCCAGGTGTTTATGATTTCGTTAGCAGTGATGCTGGAGGTCATGCTGAACCCCATGTGAAGCGGACCGTCAAGTCTGTAGGAGAAGCCCCGATTAGGACTATCAAGCTGCAGCGAAGAGAGTCCCAAATCAAGCAGAAGTCCATCGGTTTGGGTGAGGTCAAGTTCCTCGAGAATCGAGGGAATGTCTGAAAATGAACCGGAGACGAGGTGACAATTGGAGGCAACGCCGATAGTTTCTTTACAGCGAGTGAGTGCCTCCTCATCAAGATCAACCCCTACTAGGGTCCCATTTTCCGAAAGAATAGACAGGATTGCAGCAGCATGACCGCCTAATCCTACTGTTCCATCTATATAAACACCGTCCGGCTTGATATCCAGATAGTTGACTGCTTCCTTGAGCAGGACGGGTTTGTGCGTAAGTTTGTCTGAAGACCATTTTGCTGCCAATGTTAGAGAATTATTTTTTCAGCTAAGTTGTCGAATTCTTCCTGATCAGTCGGAGGCATTGAGGATTCCATTTCCTTGAGTTTATCCGGATTCCAGATTTCTATCTTGTTTACGACTCCGATGATAATCACGTCGCTATCCAGCCCCGCAAAATCCCGCAAGGCAGGGGAGATTTGAATTCGTCCCTGTTTATCCATTTTTGCGGGGGTGGCATAGCGGACGGTAGATCGAATAAATGAGCGATAGACGCGGGAAGCGGATGAAAGTTGCCGTAAACCGTCTTCCACTTTCTGCCATTCAGATGCGGGATAAGCCACAATGCATGAATCCATCCCTTTTGTGATGACGAAAGTAGAGTCGTTGTCAGGAGAAAGTGACGTCCTGAACTTGGCAGGAATATTGATCCGCCCTTTGTCATCCAAAGAGTAGAGAAACTCGCCAGTGAATGTATTTTCTGAAATCATCGTCTCGAAGAAGAGCCTGGGAATATTCCCCACTCTTACCCACAACGTTAATTCTATAACCCACAAATGTCAAGAGAAATTTTGCATTTAACTCAAGAAAAAGTTGAAATGAGGATAAGTGCGGGGGAATTAACCCCCTGTATGAGGGGAGGGACTACTCGGTTGAAGCAGGAGTGGGAGTCTGACTTTCCGTCGCTAAATTCTCTTTAGATTCGACGGGGACTTCGTCCACTACTTGAGGTTCGTCAGTGTCGGAAACCTTCGATTCTGACAGTTGTTCTTCGGGAAGGGATTGAGTTTCGGGTGGTGATACGGCAGCAGGCTCGTTTTCAGATGTAATCTGTTTGATGATGAATATGGCAAAGATGAACACAGCCACAAGAATAATGACTTTTATTAAATCTGTACGCGATTGGAGAGGAGATTTGATTGGCTCCTGATAGTCTTCCATATGATCTTCAGTTATGGAATCGTCGATTGTCAGTTGTTCAGGGGGAGAGATTTCTTCCTTCTCCAGATATATCTCCAGCTGATTCAAAGCTTCATCAGGATCAACACCAATTTCAACAGCGTATGCTTTCAGGAAGAGCCTTACATAGACGTGAGGCAGAAAGGTAAAGTCTCCTTTCTCAATGGAGTCAAGATATTCCTGATTAATCTTAGTACGATTGGCTACTTCACCGAGATCAATCTCTTTCTCCCGTCGTGATTTTTTCAGTTCAGTGTAGAATTCCATAACAGATATTTTAATCCAAGGGGAACAATTTTACGCTGATTCCTACTCCTTTCCAAACCAATTCTCGACGCCAAATGTCCTTTGGAAGGCTGGAGTGGAAATTACTTCTTTGAACTTTTTTACCGGAAAGCCCATAACATTATCATGACATCCGGAGAAGGTCTCAACGAAACGTGCTTCCCAGTCCTGAATTCCGTATCCTCCGGCTTTGTCTAAGGGGGGATTACTGCTAACATAGTAATCTATCTGTTCCTCAGACAGATCAAAGAAAGTAACATCCGTTCGTTCCGTGAAGTTGATCTCCGCATCCAATGATGAACGAATAAGTGTTACACCGGTAAAAACTTTGTGTGTCCTGCCAGATAATTGCCACAACATATCGACAGCATGATCTTCATCTTTGGGTTTTCCGAGGATCTTGCCATCCAGTACGACGAGTGTATCAGCGCCGATGATGATTTTATCCTGAAATTGGTTGGACACGTCACTGGCTTTCTGACGTGATAACTCTACCACCAACTTCTCAGGTTCTAACGTGTTGTCATGAACTTCTTCTATATTACTGGGGTAGACTGCGAAATCTATCCCAAGTTCTGTTAACAGAGTTTTCCTGCGGGGAGACCGGGATGCCAAGACGAAGGAGGGAGTATTATTCGTCACCGGTATTTAGCCAGTTTTCCTATGACCGAAACCTTTTTGCCGCCCTCTTCCGGTTCTGCCGTCAACTGATAAAGATAAGCTCCATTGGCTATCTTATCACCGAATTCATCCCGGCCATCCCAATCGATGTGACTGTAACCATTGTGGGATTCGAATGGATCACCCACCTCAGTCACAAGCTGTCCTGTGAGTGTGTACACCTTTATACTGACAGATGCTGATTGGTTTATTTCAAAGGCGAACTGGGTACTCTTACTAAAGGGATTTGGGTAGTTAAAGACATTACTTAAAGTAAATTCTGAAGACTCGACGAGATTCAGTTTAAGATTTTCCTTCGATACATTGTTGGCATTATCCCAAGCTTCAATGGTAAGCATAATTTCGTTATTCAGATTTTGGAGAGGGAAAGAGAGTGTGCCTTCGGTGTAGCTTCCGGTGTCGTATACAAAAAGGTCTGTTACATCCTCAGCCGTTGCCTCGTCTTCATCCTGCCAGATTCGTATGGCATGACCCACCGATCCAGTTAGGTTTATTCCTATGGGATCAGCCAGTTCAACGGTAAGGATATCTTCGGTGGTTAAATGATCTCCCCAACCAACGTTCCGGTTACCGGATGAGAAGGTAATTTGAGGACCATCAGTATCGAGGGTATTTGCTGTACTGCCGATAAAAGTCAGTTCAGAGTGTACGCCTAATCCTTCCCAAAGTGTGTTATTCTGATCACCATAGAGATAGACAACGAGTTTTCCGCTGTTCACGCCAATAGTCACATCTTTAGGAAGTATAAATCCTCCATAATATTCATTACCAGTAAACTCAATTTCTCCCCGGAAAAGGGTTTTACCGGGTTTTGTGTAAGGGACCGAATGAACTTCGTCACCAACAGTATAAGTAAAACTGACATCTAATTCGCTATCGTAGAGAATTGCGTAGCCGTTGCCTTCCTCAGGCTGACTGGAAGCAGAAGTTCCATTGTAGCTTGCAGTCTCGAGAGCGGTGAGTGTATCAGGTATTGACACGACTGGCAGAGTATCCCCTGGCATACAGATCCTCAAAGCAGGGTCACCGAATAGGTGGAACAGTTCACTTGAATAGCCGCCGGTTTTGATAGACTGAAAGATGATCCCAAGTGATTGATTTGATATTGTTTCATCCTCGAATAAAGCGTCGAAGAAGTCATCGATGAACTGTTCATTAGCGCTGAAAGAAATGGGATCAGTTGTCGAGATAGTAGCGATGGCTCCGTTATCCTCCATTCTCATCAGATCTTCTGACATAGCACTGCCGCCGACGTTGTCGTATTTACCCCAACTGCACGTCCCGGCAATCCAGATGGGAAGACGGTTACCAGTATTGATCGAAGAGAGATCTCCTCTGCTGGAGGAGAGAAGAGTTTCATGTGTCCACTGATTGGGATTTCCATGTCCAATATAGTTCAGGAGAGCGGTACCCTCTTCCAAGACGTCAAAGAGCGCTTGTGTGGCATCAGGCCGGGTGATACCATAACTTGAGCCGTCACTTACTGCCGGAAATCCCTCCGTATATATTTTTCTTATTTCCATTCCTTCAGGAATTAAATCAGCTACATTTTCGTTATTTACAACATGTGATTTTTCTGTGTTCACGGAGGTTTCCGGTGCTTTGAAATCGTCAGCTAAAAGGGTTATCCTTCGCCGCCAGAGTCCCATTTCCGGTTCTGATTCATAAGAGATGGTTTTGGAAACCATGATTTCAGCCTCAGTCAGCGTAGCGGCAGTGAAACGACCTATGGCCATGTCCGGTGTAGGCCCATCCAGATAAACAAAACGATCGTCGGAAGAGATACCGTTTAAGGTAAGGGATTGAAATGTCGGGATGCGGTTATTTGCATTGCCAGTGATATTTCGGTAGTCGTAATCACCATCTCCGAATAAGAGGACATAGGCAGGGAAGGAGTCATATTGATCTCGCCAGTTCTCCTTGGTCCACTTGAGAAAGTACCGGATAGCCAGTGGATCTGCCACACCGCCTGAAAATTCATTATAGATAGTCTGGAGAGGAGCGACGACAGAGTTTCCGCGATAAGAAGCAAGATCATTCGCCGGTCCTAAAAACTCCTCGGGAGCAACAATAATATGATCAACTTGATATGAACTATTACGAAGATCAGTGAAGGTAATACTTGATTCGTGTGTTATTCCTTCCACCACAGTAACTTCTTCCTGAGAAAAAGCGACAAATCGTGATGGCCTATCTGCAACGAGGGATACCTCGAACGATCCTGATTCGCTGACTTCCATGGATTTTACCTCAGTAAAATCTGTGATATCCCAAATCTGTAGGTTTTCAGTTACTCCACCAATAGTAAAGCGAGCAGCAGTTACATTCGCAGGCGACCAGAATTCAAATTCGTCTCCTTCCCAAATTAGCTCCCTGCCGTACTTGAGAGTCAGCCAGTCCCGGTAGAGTTTGGAGTTGGAATTTGTGGAAGCATTTTCCAGTAGAATTAGATTAACGCCATTTGATAGGAAATTTTCATCGAGGTCCACCGAATACTCTTTTACACCAACGCCGGAAAATGAAGTTTGAAAGATGATGTTAGATTTATTCGTTTGATAAATTTTCATGATATGCGAAGGCCACGGGCCAGAGTCGCTAGCCTTGGCGCCTTTCACTGCGAAGTCCAATGTAGCATCGACGCTCTGTTTAGGATGCTGGAGCGAAAAGGAGCTGGAGATTGTCTGTCCTTTGGTGAAAGGGGTGCCGAACCATTCAATACCGCTCTCATACGGATTTTCTGAGTCTGTCTCCTGATGCAGGTAGGCGATTCCGTAATCGAAAGAAGGTGGGCTTTGGGGAGATTCGCTGACAGTTTCTACCTGCTTACCCGTAGAGTCGTTTATTGCTGGTGAGAGTAGCCAATAGTAGTTAATGTTGGAGTAAGGATGCTGTGTGAATTGTGCAGCAGCGCCGCTCACATCAAAGCCGCGAGGTCCGCGGGCATAGAACAATATCTCGTCTCCACTTTCAAAAGTGTTGTCAGTTTCTCCTGTGATTGAAATAGCTACTTCGATCAGGTTATCCGGAATTTCTACCCCAACTGTGGTTGGCATGGGTCGTCCGCCCTGGGGATTGGTGTAAATCCGCAGGTAGCGGGGATTAATGGTACTTACCGAGATGCCGGCATCTTCCAGAATTGAATAGGTGATCTTGGCCATACCGTCTTCAGTGACCGGTATGCGGTACCAGTCGCCTGAAGGGAGAGCCGCAGACTTGAATTGACGTTTCGGTTCGGATCGCTGTACCCAGTTTTGCGCTGCGTTCCAGTTGATGATCCGGTAGCGGTAAAGTCCCAGCTCGCTCCCGTGGACTCTCTTTCCGCCATTGACTCTTTGTTCGAAAGGAATGGTGATCTGCACAGCTTGCACGGCATGCACTGAATTGTTCCTGCGGATGAGAGGGGAGATGACAAGTACAGCCGTGTTCAGATCCCGAAAGCGTCCAGCCTGCTCCCAGCGAGAGACACGTTCGGAAACTTTAGTGTCCGGTTTGAGATCTTGAGCGTTGACAGGTTTTGTAACAAGTCCGCTGATCTTTAACTGAGGTGTTCTTTCACTGGGGAGTCCGACAGTCAGGCCCATTTCCTTTGGTTGTCCGCCGGTTTCCCATGGTGAAAATTCAAACGATATAATAAGCTGTTCCGGGGTACTATCAATGATTTTCAAATCTGATGCAGAGAGAGTGGTGGCGGAGATAAAAATGAAGCTCAGGATTGGTTTAAGTGTGTTTTTCACAAGGATATTAATCGTTATTGAAATTGAAATTTCGTGTGTCTTCCCGTAATTTCCCAACGCAATTCTGCTCGTAATACGAGGAAATTAGAAGCCGGTTCCTTTAAAGAGTGTCCGGCTGCCGACATTTTTTTACATCACATTTCAGGAGAATAGTGTATTATGATTAAGGATATGGAAATGATCGTTTCAGCTTATGTTTCACTTCCCGAAAAAGTAGAAGAAGCCAGGAAGGTTTTTGGCAGACCGTTGACATTGACGGAGAAGATCCTCATATCTCACCTGGCCGAACCGCTAAAGAGTGTGCCGGAGCGCCTGAAGAGTTATGTGAATTTCAATCCTGACCGTGTGGCCATGCAGGATGCTACCGCTCAGATGGCACTGCTCCAGTTCATGATGGCTGGCAGGGAGGAGACAGCAGTACCCTCAACTGTGCATTGTGACCATCTCATCAGGGCTGAGGTAGGGGCAGAAGAGGATCTTGCCAACGCAAACAGTGAAAACGCTGAGATATACAATTTTCTCAGTACTGTATCCCAAAAGTATGGGATCGGATTCTGGAGGCCCGGTTCGGGGATCATCCATCAAGTAATACTGGAAAACTACGCTTTCCCTGGTGGGATGATGATCGGTACCGATTCTCATACACCCAATGCCGGCGGCATTGGGATGATAGCCATCGGTGTAGGCGGTGCAGACGCAGTAGATGCAATGACCGGCATTCCGTGGGAGCTCCTCTGGCCGGGTGTCATTGGCGTGAAGCTGACCGGAGAATTGTCCGGATGGACGTCACCTAAGGATGTGATCCTGAAGCTGGCGGGAATCCTCACAGTGAAAGGCGGCACCGGGCACATCGTGGAGTATTTCGGCGAGGGAACCCGTTCCATCAGCTGTACCGGCAAGGCAACCATCACCAACATGGGAGCGGAAATCGGCGCTACTACGTCGGTCTTTCCATTCGATGATCGTATGGCAACCTATCTGCGGGCTACCGGACGGGAGCAGGCAGCAGAATTGGCAGAAGGTGCGGCTGAAAATCTCCGTGAAGATGATGATATTGCTGAGAATCCCGAAAAGTTCTACGACAGGGTGATCGAGATTAATCTCTCCGAACTGGAGCCTCATCTGGTAGGGCCGCATACGCCTGACCTGGCCCGTCCCATCTCTGCCATGGCGGAGGAAGTCAAGCGCGAAGGGTATCCTGATGAGATAAGTACCGCCCTTATCGGAAGCTGCACCAATTCGTCCTACGAGGACATCGAACGGGCAACGCACCTGGCCCGGCAGGCGGCTGACAAAGGTTTGAAGGCAAAGAGTAAATTCATGGTGACTCCGGGATCGGAGCAGGTACGAGCTACCATCGAAAGGGATGGTCAGCTCCAGGCTTTAACAGAGTTGGGCGCAACGGTGCTGGCCAATGCATGCGGTCCGTGCATCGGGCAGTGGAACCGAACAGATAAAGAGGAGGGCGAGGAGAACACGATTGTCACATCCTTCAACCGTAATTTCGCCCGCCGGAATGACGGCAATCCCAACACTCTGGCATTCATCGGCTCACCAGAATTGGTGACAGCTTTGGCCATCGGTGGGAGTCTTTCCTTCAATCCGCTTTCGGATTCGCTTACGAACGAGAATGGGGAAGAGGTAACGCTCGATCCGCCTGCCGGTGACGAGCTGCCGAAGAACGGCTTCGATCCCGGAGCGGAAGGTTTTGTGTTGCCACCGGAGGACGGGAGCAGCATTGAGGTGGAAGTTTCACCCGAGAGCGATCGGCTGCAGCTTCTGGAAGCATTTCCGGCGTGGGACGGCAATGATTTGGAGAATCTGCCTGTCCTGCTGAAAGCCAAAGGAAAGTGTACTACGGATCATATCTCCCCAGCGGGACCGTGGCTCCGTTTTCGCGGTCATCTCGACAATATTTCCAATAACCTCTTCATAGGAGCTGTGAATGCTTACTCCGGCGAGGTTGACAAAGGTACCAACGTCCTGACCGGCTTGAAGAACCTCCGCTTCAGTGACATTGCCCGGGACTACAAATCGCAGGGTATTGACTGGGTTGTTATCGGCGATGAGAACTATGGTGAAGGATCCAGCCGGGAGCACGCCGCAATGGAGCCGCGACATTTGGGCGGCAGAGTTGTTATTACCAGAAGTTTCGCCCGCATCCACGAGACCAATCTGAAGAAACAGGGAGTGCTGGCGCTGACCTTTGCTGATCCGGCGGACTATGACGAGATTCGTGAGGATGACCGCATTGCTATCCGTGGATTGGCTGACCTCGCTCCGGGAAAGCATCTGGAGATGGTCATTACTCACGCAGATGGAACGACCCACACTGCTAAACTGAACCACAGCTACTCGCCTGTCCAGATTGAGTGGTTCAAGGCGGGGTCGGCGCTGAATGTTATTGCAGGGTCAAAATAGGAATAGTTACAACTTACTTTGCCTTCATATCCGTCGTGCGATTTTTCTGATAACATTATTTTATCAGGACTTCCCCCGAAAATAAGTAATAGTTTTCTTTAACCTACGATATTGATTCAGATAAAGGATTTCACAAGTGGCAGAGAAAGGGCGTTGTTGCTGTAAAGGCGGCTTTACCGAAGGATCCCGAGGAAGTCGTCTTTCTTTTGCGAAGCACCCTGTGGGATGGACTAGCAACCTAATCTCCAAACCCAACATGAATTTCTTTGTTTTGGTTCTCTCTGCGAGCGACTAAAGCCGCCTGCCTGAACAGCACAGTCGGGCAGGCACGCTTAATCGAAGAAACTCCCATGAATGGGAGTATCATTTCACAGG
>CAZHRR010000007.1:0-33664 GCA_964534955.1 uncultured bacterium | reverse complement strand
TGTCCTCCTCCGAAGGAGACCCTCCGGGTCAGTGGAGTCTCTTTGAGACAAATAGTCTCTCTTGGACATTTATTTTGGACAGATGTGATATATGGTAAAAGAATGGGAAAAAGTTTTCGCATTTGCTGAGAGTGGGATTAAATTCCGGGGAATTTTTTGCGAGAGTTAAACTCTCTGATCGGATCATAAAGTTAATAGGAGGAAAAGATGACCTATATCATCTGTGAACCTTGCGTCGGTGTCTGTGATACGGCGTGTGTTGATGTCTGTCCTGTGGATTGTATCCATCCTACAAAAGATGAATGGGATGAGAAAGGATACGATGAGGACAATTTGGAAGGGAAACAGCTCTATATCGATCCTGAGGAGTGCATAGATTGCGGCGCATGTGAACCCGAGTGTCCTGTCGAAGCTATCTTCGAGGAGAGTGATGTTCCTGAAGAGTGGGATTCATACACTGATAAGAACTACGCCTACTTTGGGCAGTCACGCTAAGAAACAGACAACACTTTGAAATCGAGCGGTTGTTCTGATGAGCAGCCGCTCTTTATATTTAGGTGGTAAGATAGTTATGACAATAGATGAGATTAGAGAATTACTGAAAGAGGTTAAGTATCCCGGCTTCAGCCGGGACATTGTATCTTTTGGCATAGTGAAAGATATTCGTTCAGAGGGTGATAAGGTTGAAGTTGACCTCAACGTTACCTCTCCAAGTGAGGAAACGAGAGGTGAAATCAAGTCACAGGTTGAAGAAGTCTTAAATAAGAATGGAGAATTTTCAACCGTGGAAGTGTCAATGGCTGGCGGCGCACAAACCACCCAGCAAAAGATGCCGGCAGAAGCCCCTGTTCCGACAGTATCCCTGCCGAACGTTAAGTATACTATTGCCATAGCGAGTGGTAAGGGGGGCGTTGGTAAATCTACCGTGGCAGTCAATCTCGCAGTGGGATTGGCTCAGAAAGGTCACAAGGTAGGCTTGCTCGACCTCGATATCTACGGGCCGAGTCTGCCCATTCTGATGGGAGTCAACGAACGCCCCATGATGACTGAGGAGCGGAAACTTGTTCCGCTTGATAAGCACGGTATCAAGATCATGTCTTTCGGCTTCCTGAGTGGCAACCAGACACCTGTTATCTGGCGAGGCCCCATGGTGGCGAGGATGACCGAACAGTTCTTTACGGACGTGGATTGGGGTGAACTTGACTACTTGATTATGGATCTGCCGCCAGGGACAGGCGACGTTCAGCTTACCCTCACCCAGCGCCTTCGTTTGGCAGGAGCCATCATTGTTACAACACCGCAGGATTTAGCAGTTTCTGATGTGCGGAAAGGGGCCGACATGTTCGGCAAGGTTAACACACCCGTACTGGGAGTGGTGGAGAATATGTCGGGATATATTCTGAGTGGTGTTATTCGTGATGCACATGGACAGCCCTTGGCAAATTCGACTATCTCAATCCCGGGAATGGATAAATCACATGAAGTAAAATCTTCAGATGATGGACAATTCAGCTTGGAGATAGATCTTTTCAAGCGCGGCGGCGGACAGGCAGAGAGCAGCCGGCTTGATGTACCATTGCTGAGTGAAATTCCTATCTCTCTTGAACTGATGGAATCGTGTGATGAGGGTATTCCGCTTGTAATCAAGGATCCCGATTCGCCTGCCGGCAGGGTGATTACTCAGCTTGTGGATAAGGTAGAAGAAGTTCTTGCCGGCTGAGCTTTCTCTCTTGTAAATGCTCCTTTCCACTATCTCGGTTCTCACATTTATACTGTTCGGCGCAATCTATCCGCTGCTGATGTGGTCGGTCAAGATGCAGCATCTGAATCGAGGATTTCATCGCTTTTCGCTCGGTTTGAGCTGCATCGTTGGTGGCATCGGAGTCGCTTTTGTCTGGCTCATGAGAGATACTATTGCGTTTAATGCTCGTATGGGAGCAGTTGTCTGGCTGGTATCTCTTACTGCAGTCACTGGATTCTATTGGAGCCGGCAGCAAGTTCAAAAGTGGGTAGTGACGATTCCATCCATGCTGGGTATTATTGCTTTTTCTCGAGTATTGTCTGAAGTGATTTCAGGAGATTTTGAACTGTTAATGATTTCACTGCTGGGGGGGCTTATTCTCAGCAGTGCTCTTTTCTCCATGATTTTAGGTCATTGGTATCTCAACGTTGTTTCTCTGCCAATCAGTCTATTGAGATCTTCGGTAAAACTTCTCCTAATATTTGTGGCGGCAAGAACTCTATGGGATATGGGATTTATCGTTATAGGGGAGGTTCAGTTCAATGGACTGCCCATACCCATGATTCATTTTCTTCAGACATTTGAAGGATTTTTCCTCTTTATCGCTCTTTTCTTTGGGACATTGCTTCCCCTGATCCTGGGAATTCTAACTATGAAGACCATCGTCATTCAATCCACTCAATCTGCCACAGGTTTACTCTATGTCATTGTCATCTCAGTGATCATGGCGGATTTATTCTACAAGTATTATTTGGTTCAGGTAGAATTGCCTTTATAAATGTTAGTCTCTGTAGGTAGGGAATGCGGACAATGCAGCCGGTATTATAGATTTAAAGTGGAAGATGAGGCAGAAATTACATGTCCGCATTGTGGAAGTGATTCAGCTGCTTTCATAGACAATTCTAAAATCTTTAATGAATGTCCTTTTTGTCAATCAAAACAATTCTACCGTCGAAAGGATTTCAATCAAGTTGTTGGATGCACGCTTATTATTATTGGGGCAGTCCTGGTTCCTTTCACATACGGTTTGAGCCTGCCGGTTCTCGTATTAATTGACTGGCTGCTCTACCGTCGTGTAACCGATATGGCTGTTTGTTACAGTTGTGGTGCTGAGTATCGAGGTATAGGACATATCCCTGAGCGTATAACTGGGTTCGATCATCACACCGCGGAATTGTATGAATCATAAGGAGGGTTCGTGTTAGACTCAGAAACCCTAATACCGATATTGGAAGCGTGGTAACAACACAACTGACTGTAACTCCAACAAAAAGATTAATTATCTTATTCATTAATAGGTGAGAATATATTCGTTAACGTAACAAGAATGTTTTGAGAAACAAATCCAAACTCTTTGACACCACAATTCCTCTTAGATGATATCTGAGGAAAGAAATTTTTAGTTAAAAGGCTGAAGAGCTCTCAGATAGGGTGGAAGTTTTTTTCTCGCCATCCCGAAGTATCGGGACGGCTGCTCCTCCACAGGTCACGTAGGACTCCTTGACAGGAGAGACCCTCCGGGTCGCAGGAGCTCCTATGGAGCAAAATCCACAGGATGTCCTCCAAGGGAGACCCTCCGGGTCACAGGATGCTGTGCACTGTGCAGAAACAGTCGCTGTGGAAAACTCTGGGGAGTGAGTCTTTGCCTACGGGACGTTTTTAAACTCATCCCGACATGTATGTCGGGACTCAAACAATAAAACCGTCTGATCCTACGGCAAATCTTCCCTCTTTATCCCAGATTTTTCCAATGCGACAGAATAAATAACAATCGAAACCGTCACTGATCCCGGTACGGGTCGGTGATCGGTGGAAGATGAACAGATCAGCATCGGAATTTGGGAGAAAAGGGAAGCTTGACTATCGTTGATTCGTCTGTTAATTTGAAAAGCTGAGATAGTACTGTAATGAAAGAAGAAGAACTGCGCGAAGCGATAGAATCTAACGGGAACATTCCCCGTCATATTGCCATTATTATGGATGGTAATGGCAGATGGGCAAAATCTAAGCTTCTTCCCAGAGTGGCCGGTCACCGTGAAGGTATTAACTCTGTTCGCGAGATCACCCGGGCATGCGGGGAATTGGGTGTTGATTACCTTACGCTTTACACTTTTTCCAAGGAGAACTGGGCCAGGCCGAAGGCGGAGGTATCAGCCTTGATGAAATTGCTGGTAGAGACGATTCGCAGGGAAATAGACGATCTCATGGATAATAATGTTCGATTGCAGGTGATTGGCCGCATGGCAGATATGCCTGATGCGCCCCGGGAGGCTCTTCAGGAGGGTATTGATCGCCTGAATAATAACACAGGTCTCAATCTTGTTCTGGCTCTGAATTATGGCGCCAGAACGGAAATTCTGGATGCTGTTATGTCTGTCTACAGAGATATTGAAAAAGGCAAAATAACAATCGATGAACTGAATGAAATGTCCTTTTCTAAATACTTCTATACATCTGATATACCGGATCCGGACATGATTATCCGTACGAGTGGTGAATATCGAATCAGTAATTTCCTTTTATGGCAACTTGCTTACTCGGAGATTTACTTTACTCCAGTCTTCTGGCCGGCTTTCCGCAAACGGGAACTCTACGAAGCCATTATCGATTATCAGAATCGTGAGCGCCGATTTGGAAAGGTAAGTGAGCAGATGACGGAGGCAGGAAAGTGATTAGAAGATTTTTATGTACGATTGCCTGTTTATTTATGTTTACAGTTCTGTACGGACAATCTACTGACAGAGTTGTTCTTTTGGGTGTAGAAGTACTGGGTAACAAGTATGTTTCGGATATCTATATTAAGAGGACATCTGGTCTGGTTGCAGGCCGTGAAATTCTTCCCGGTGATTTTGGCACTGCTGTAAAAAAAATGTGGGACTCAGATGCTTTTGCTGATGTTCAGATAACTCTTGACGAAGAGACTGAAGAAGGCCTCTACATCATTATTGAAGTTGTTGAAAATCCTGAACTGGGGGAGATAGAGTTCATTGGCGGGAAGAAAAAGAGGAAAGAAATAGAAGAGGAACTCAATCTCTACAAAGGGATGAGGATTCCTCCACACCTTCCTACGACCATCGAGCAGACAATAAAAGATATATATGCTGAAGATGGTTATCTTATGGCTGAGGTCTCTACGGAACTGAAAGAAGGTGAAACTGAAGGCCGCAGAAACCTGCTTATCACTATTAAACCTAAAGACAAGGTTAAGACTCGCACAATACAGTTTTCAGGTAATGAGATATTCTCGGATAGAAAACTCAGGAAGCAGCTGAAGGAGACCAAAATTCAGGCTTGGTATCTTTTCTGGCGATCGAATTTCGATGCTGATAAGTTTGAGGATGATAAAGATTTATTGGCTGCATTTTACAGGAACAACGGCTACCGGGATTTTCGTATTGTTTCAGATACTGTCTATTATTCTGAGGACGAGAATGGTTTTGTTATAGAGATTGATGTTGAGGAAGGAAATCAGTACTTCTTTCGGAATTTCTCTTGGACAGGGAACACGATTTTCAGCGATGAACAGTTGTCTTTTCGTCTAAACATCCAGCCGGGTGACGAATTTAATCAGGAGGAATTCGACTTGGCTGTTTACGACCGTGTTCAGGGAACATACATGGATGACGGTTACATTTACAGTCAGATAATTCCGGAAATATCACCTGTTGGTGAGGATTCTCTGGATGTGAGATTCAAAATTACGGAGAACAATCAGGTTTCCGTTCGAAAAATTGATATTGTAGGCAACACCAAAACCCGGGAAAACGTAATCAGGCGTGAATTGAAATTAATGCCCGGTGATATCTTTAACCGTGAGCTATTGATGCGAAGTGCACGGGAGGTCATGATCCTCAATTATTTTGCAGATGTGGTGCCGGATGTGGTTCCAGTGGATGAGGATGAGATTGATCTTAGAATCAGCGTTGAAGAGAAAGTGTCTGACCAGGCAACGGCTTCTGTCGGTTTTGCCGGTGAGTATGGTATTACGGGGGGAGGATCTGTCGAGTTCAACAACTTTTTGGGAAAAGGTCAGCAGCTTGCTTTCAGATTTCAGCAGGGCGCTCAGGGTGTTAATAATTATTATTATGGGGGTCAGGCTCCACGATATCGTCAGCTATCTTTCAGCTTTGTAGACCCGATGGTGAATGACACCCCCGTTTTGGTAGGTTTTTCCACCTTTTATTATCTCCGGGGGCAGAACAGCTCTTACTATGGTGTCCCTCTGGATCGAGAAGTAATAGGAGGTTCTCTACGTTTTGGTAAGAGGCTTAAGTGGCCGGACAATTACTTCCGGGCTACATGGGTTCTGCAAGGGACGAGGAAGTCCTATAAGGGTTCAGAAGAAGACCTTGAAACGTACGTAAGCGGTTTCAATGAAACCAACGGGCTTAGTTTCGGACAGATTATCAGCCGTGACAGCAGGAACCATCCGGAGTTTCCTTCAGTAGGTTCGGTATTCACATGGTCTTCGACACTTTCTGGCGGACCGTTTCAAACACATTGGCTCAATATCCATGAAAATTTTCACAAGCATGTTTTCCGCTTCGATTGGTACGCTCCTGCATTCTGGAAATTTGTGTTGACAAGTTCACTTCAATTTGGAGCCATCAAAGAGATACCCTCAGATGGTGTTGAACGTTCTATCATTCCTATAGATGATCGCTTTATTATGGGGGGTTCAGGAATTCCGTATGGGACTATGCTGCGCGGCTATGTTGATAATACTGTGGGACCTTATAACGGCAGGCCCATAGGCGGAAGGGTTCTGATGAAATACTCTGCCGAATTCCGCATGCGATTTTCAGATAACCCCACCGTGTATGGTCTTGCTTTTGCAGAGATGGGAAATGTCTGGCAGGATTTTTCGGAAACAGATATTTTTGACTTGAAACGGTCAGCAGGTGTGGGTATCCGGATGTTTATGCCTATGGTCGGTATGTTAGGATTTGACATGGGTTACGGATTTGACGATGTTCCGGCTACATCTGAGTCGCCTGAGGGGTGGCGTTTTCATGTATTGTTTGGGATGCCCTTTTAGGGTAAGACATTTGTAAATTAACCGCAATTACAGAGTCTTTTACTCGCAAGATATTAAGAAAAGAGGAGGATGTTGTGAATAGAATGAAAAGAACCCTTGTATTATTGGGTATGTTGGTATTGCCTTTGACCCTGTCGGCACAGAAGATCGCCTATGTACAGGTTCAACTGGTACTGGGAGAGTGGGAAGAGTACGGAGAGGTTGCCCGGCAGCTTGAACTCGAACTCCGCAAAGCACAGTTTGAGTTTCAGGGAATGACTTCGCAATTGGATAGCCTTCAGAACGTATATGAAGCACAGCAAGCGATGCTTTCACCCACAGGACGGCGTGAAAAGGAGGCAGAGATAGTTGAGCTTCAAAAACGGGTGCAGGAGTACCAACTTAATCAGACGGATGAATTCAGCCGGAAGCAGCAGGAAGCAGAGGGGCCTCTTCTTGAACGGTTCCAACTCGCTGTAAGAAAGGTAGCGAATGATAAAGGTTATGATATCATTTTCGATGCCGCAGCGCTCTTGCATGCAGAGCAGGTTTTTGATGTTACAGATGATGTTTTGTACGAGCTTCGCCGGGGTGAACAATCGGGTACTGACGGGAATTGATTCTTGTCAACCCTCCGTGAACTGGCCGATCTTGTTGGCGGCGAGGTGGCGGGTGATCCTGATGTAGAAATAACCGGGGTCGCCGATATTCATGCCGCTAAAGCCGGGTCCATCACATTTCTTCTGCATAATAAGTATCTTTCACTTCTGAAATCCACAGAGGCCTCTGCTGTGGTGGTATCACGGGATGAATCCGCCGGCAATACTAATCTATTAAAGGTTGATAATCCCTCACTCGCCTTTGTTAAGATTCTGGAGCACTTTGTACCGAAGGTTCCAGTTGAAGGGGGAATTCACCCAACCGCTGTCATTGATCCCACGGCCAAGATTGGTGATGATGTATCTATCGGCCCGTTTGCAGTGGTTTCATCAGAAAGTGAAATTGGCTCCGGTGTCTCCTTGGGGCCGCACGTGATAATCGAGAACGGAGTTAAGATCAACAGTAATTCCCGGATTAATGGTGGAGTGATTGTGGGACATCACTGTGAAGTGGGGTGTAACGTTATCATTCACGGGGGGACAGTCATCGGTTCTGATGGATTTGGTTTTGTGACGGAAAAGGAGACCCATCACAAGGTACCGCAGCTGGGCTGTGTCATCATAGGAGACGATGTGGAGATCGGGGCCAATTGTACCATCGATCGGGGGACCATAGATGATACAGTTATTGGGGAGGAAACGAAGCTCGATAATCTGGTTCACATTGCCCATAACGTCCGAATCGGTAGAGGGTGTCTGATCACTGCTCAAGTGGCTATTGCCGGAAGTTCAGTTGTTGGGGATTACGTCGCTTTCGGTGGTCAGTCCGGAGCGGTGGATCATGTGGAGATTGGAGACCGGGCCCAGATTGCCTCCAGAGGGGGCATCACCAAGTCAGTTCCCGGCGGTAAAACTTATTCCGGTATGCCAGCTCGTGAAATACACGAGCAGAACAGGATGGACGCTCATCTGCACCGTCTTCCTGAGTTGGTGAAAAGGATTCAGGCACTGGAGAAGGAATTAGAGAAGGTTAAGGGGAATGAATAATAAACAGCAGACAATATCCTCTTCTGTAAGCTGTTCAGGAATTGGTCTTCATTCCGGAATGATGTGCGAATTAACCTTTAATCCTGCTCCGGAAAACAGCGGCATAAATTTTGTCAGAGCTGATTTGGTGAATAAACCTTCGGTTCCTGCAGTTGTTTCTTTTGTCACAAACAGTGCACGGGGAACGACATTGTCCCGGGGCGGTGCATCGGTCAGGACGGTAGAGCATCTCCTTGCTGCACTGGCAGGTCTTCAGATTGATAATGTTACTATTGAACTTTCCGCCGAGGAGCCGCCTGCAATGGATGGAAGCGCTCAGTCCTACGTGGAACTAATCCGCAAAGCTGGTATTGTGGCTCAAGCGAAAGAGCGGGAAGTCCTGCTGATTGACCGGGAAGTAGTGCTTAAGGATAAAGTGAGCAGTGCAAGAATTGAAGCACGCCCTTCAGATAAATTTTGCATCAGCGGCACCATCGAGTATGATTGTATTCTTGGACGACAGTCTGTAGTACTTAACAGCATGGAGAACTTCAGCGATGAGATAGCCCCCGCTCGCACGTACGGTTTTCTCAGCGAATTGAAGGAACTGAAGGAAGCTGGTTTAGCCGAGGGTGGCAGTCTGGATAATGCTGTAGTATTTGTGGACAGTCCGCTTGACAGTCAACAGCGCAAAGAGCTGGCGGAGTTGTTTGAAATAGAGGGGGAAGAATTGGCAGGGAGTAACGGTATTTTGAACCGAGGTGGGCTGAGATTCCCGGATGAACCTGTTCGTCACAAGGTGCTGGATCTTATTGGGGACTTGGCGCTGCTGGGAAGGCCAATCCGGGGGGAGATATCTGCTCAAAGGATGGGTCATGCACTGAATATTGAGTTTGTGAAAAAATTGAGGCAGGAATTCCTGCAAAAAGAGGAGGTTACAGCGTGAACGAAAAGGTGTCCTTCGACATTCATCAGATCATGGATATTATGGCTCACCGTTATCCGGTTCTGCTGCTGGATAAAATTGTTGAGATGGTTCCGGGAGAGACGGTAATAGCTATAAAAAACGTTACAGCCAATGAACCATATTTTCAGGGGCATTTCCCCAAAAGACCTGTCATGCCGGGAGTGCTTATTGTAGAAGCAATGGCACAAGCCGGCGGTTTTTTGATTTTGAATACTGTTGAGGATCCGCTTACAAAGAATATGTTCTTTGCTTCTATAGAAAAAGCCCGTTTCCGGAAACCGGTACTCCCGGGTGATCAGCTTCGAATGGAATTGAAGATGGTTAAGTATCGATTGAATACTTGTAAGATTGAAGGAAAGGCGTTTGTGGACGGTGAGGTGGTCACTGAAATGTCTTATACAGCTTCCATTGTCCCCCGGGAGGTTTGACAATTTCTCATAAGATTCACCCTGCTGCTATAGTTGATCCATCTACTACCTTTGGAAAGGATGTGGAGGTTGGACCATACAGTATAATTGATGCAGGTGTGACTTTAGGTGATGGGTGCCGGATAAGTAATAATGTCACTCTTCGCTCAGGTACATCACTTGGTGAGGGCTGCACGGTCTTTCCGGGTGCTATTATCGGTGAAATCCCCCAGGATCTGAAATTCCAGGGGGAAGACTCAAAGGTGAAGATTGGTTCCAACGTCATCATCCGCGAATATGCGACTATCCATCGAGGAACTTCAGCCCGGGGTGAGACGGTGGTTGGCAACGGCAGCTATCTAATGGCTTATTCGCACGTGGCTCATGACTGCATTCTTGGAAAGGAAGTTATTCTGGTCAACGGCGTTCAGTTGGGTGGGCATGTAGATATTAATGATCATGCATTCCTCGGCGGGCATGTGGTGGTTCATCAATTCTCAAAAATTGGGTCTCATGCATTCATTGGGGGTGGATATCGGGTTGTGAAAGATGTGCCGCCGTACATTATAGCAGCCAAAGAGCCTCTTATCTTCACCGGAGTAAATGCAGTAGGTCTTAAGCGAGCAGGTTTTTCCAACAATGTTATTCGTCACCTCAAAGAAGCCTATCGCCTCTTCTACCGGGCATCGCTGAACACTTCCCAGGCAATGGAGGAAATCCGCAGGTCGCTTCCGGATTGTGAGGAGATCAGGAGTATTCTCAGTTTTGTGGAAAGTAGTGATCGGGGTATCATCTAAACTCCGCTCCTCAGGACTGCTGATATTTCTGATTGTTTCATCTCTCAGAGCACAGCTGCCCGATTATGATCTTAATCTTTGGACAGGCAATCAGTTTGAGGAAAAGTCCAAACCGTTTTTTGAAATGTTGTCACTCCAGACAACTACCGTTCGAACATCAGTAAATAGTGAAGAAGGACGTCTGGTTTTCGGACTGCAATTTTCAGGCGCAGCTTCCTCAGGCGGAGACAATCTGGTATTTGCAGGTGGAAAGGGTGGTATTTTCCCTGCAATAGAAGGGAGTTACTGGGTGGCTCGTAATCTAAGGCTCCACGGTACCTTTGCAGGATTTGAATCAGCAGGTGATATCGTTCTCTCTAACAGCTACGGTTTTGCTTATCAAACTGGCGGAGAAAAAGTTAAAGGTATGTGGTCACTTTTATTTCTCCGCAGCAGGATTGAGGGTCCTGATGACTTTTTCTTCAAAAGCATTGTAGTGAGCGCTGGCCGCAGGATAAATTATAAAGATGTTAGAATGACTTTAGGGACGGGGTTTGTTTTATTCAACAGTGGGATTCATATCGCCGGAGTTGATGACGGATCCTTCCCCAAGCGAATGGAAGGAACAATAGGGATGGTAACCTTACGGGGTGATAAAGAGATTTACCCCAGTTTAGAGGCGGGGCTGGAACTGCGCCTGAGCCCAACCTGTGCCTCAGTTACCTTGGGTCTATACGGGATTCTGTAATGACGAAGCGTATTTCAATTCTCGGTTCTACCGGCTCCATTGGGCAGAACGCCTTGAGGGTGATAGAGCATCTCGGAGAAGGGTTTGAGGTCAACTGTTTGAGTGCCGCCCGGAGCAGCGAGGTATTGATCGAACAGGCCAGGAAGTTTCGACCTTCCGCTGTTGCCCTGGTGGATCCCACTTCTGCAGCTGAGACAAAAGAGGCTCTTTCCGGCAGCGGTGTAGAAGTTTTATCCGGCAGGGAAGGTCTGCTGGAACTTGCGTCACGGGATGACGTGGACATTGTGCTTAACGGATTGGTAGGAAGCGCCGGAATGGAGCCGACGGTCAGGGCTCTAAAGGCAGGAGTGGATGTGGCGCTGAGCAATAAAGAGAGCCTTGTCATGGCAGGTGAACTTATCGAGAATATCAGGGCGGAAACGGGAGCTCAGATTTTTCCTGTGGATAGTGAACACAGCGCCATCTGGCAATGTCTTCAGGGAGAACGTTCGGTAAGCATCCGGCGGATCATCCTCACTGGATCCGGCGGCCCTTTTCGGACGAGACCACTGGAAGAGTTTTCGGTGATTACTCTGGAAGAAGCGCTTATTCACCCTAATTGGAAGATGGGCAATAAAATTACCATTGATTCGGCTACAATGATGAATAAAGGGCTGGAAGTCATTGAAGCACGTTGGCTCTTTGGGGTCAACCGGGAACAGATAGACATTGTAGTGCATCCTCAATCCATCGTTCATAGTATGGTCGAATTCAAGGATGGCTCGATAAAGGCTCAGCTCGGATTGCCGGACATGAAGCTCCCCATCCAGTATGCCCTTACATATCCCGAACGGATGGATGTGAAGTGGGAAGAGACAAGGTTTTCTGACATTTCTTCCCTGACATTTGAGGAACCTGATCTTGTGAAGTTTTCATCTATTCGTTTGGCGTATGAAGCACTGGAGAGAGGAGGATCAGCACCTGCGGCTCTGAATGTGGCTAATGACAATTCGGTGGCTGCCTTTCTATCAGGAGAGATTTCATTTACAGATATTACTGCTCTGAACGAGCAGGCTGTAGTTGAACACGATTGGATCGCTCACCCGGATTTGGACTTTCTTCGGGAGTTGGAATCATGGGGTCATCAATTTATTAATAACAAAATAAATGAACTGGAAGTAGTATGATAACTCTATTAGCAGTCATCTTCGTTTTGGGTATACTTGTTTTTGTGCATGAGTTAGGGCACTTTTTTGCTGCTCGCTCTGTCGGAGTTCGTGTTGAGCGCTTCTCACTCGGTTTTCCACCGCGGCTTGTAACATTTATCCCTACAGATAAGGGATGGATATTCCGATTATTTTTCTACAGCAGGAATGAAGGCGGCAAGTTAGAGTGGGGTCCTGTCTTAGAGAAGATGCTGAAGAAAATTCCGCGCAAGGCGACGGAGACCGAGTACAGCATTGCTCTTGTACCGCTGGGCGGTTACGTAAAGATGGCCGGCACTATAGATGAGAGCATGGATGACGAGATTTCCGGAGCTCCAGATGAGTTAACGTCCAAGACCCGGCTGCAGCAGGCTTGGGTCATGTCGGCAGGGGTGATTATGAATATGATCCTGGCCGTCCTCGTCTATGCGGCTGTCAGCTGGAGTGAAGGAGCGGTAGTTCCAGTTAATGATGAGCCGGTTGTAGGTATAGTTTCAGAAGGTCTTCCGGCAGATAGTATCGGTATTCAGCCGGGCGACAGGATAGTACAAATAGGTTCAGAAGAAGTACTTTCGTGGAGCCAGATGACTTCTCTTGTACATGCCCACCCGGGGGATACTATATCGATTTCGTGGAACCGGGGAGATTCCCTCCTTACAGCAAGTGTAGTGCCTGTAGTGGCTAAAGATGTTTGTGATTGCCGGATAATTGAACTGGGATTGATTGGCATTGCACCAGTTGTCGAGGAGAAGAAGATCGGACCTTTTGCAGCATTAAACAATGGACTGGCAGTAACCGGGAG
This sequence comes from uncultured bacterium, assembly GCA_964534955.1. GTDB lineage: Bacteria > Fidelibacterota > Marinisomatia > Marinisomatales > UBA2128 > UBA2128. The sequence continues at coordinate 20,397 of CAZHRR010000007.1, read as the reverse complement.
TAATGTCAGCAAGATATACAACTCAGTCTGCGCCCTTGTAACCGGTCATGCACCGTTCAGTGATCTGGGAGGGCCTATTTTAATTGCTCAGTTGGCAGGAAAGTCAGCCCGCGCCGGGTTCTTGTCGTTATTAATCTTTACTGCGTTTATCAGTATCAACCTGGCTTTTGTGAATATTTTACCCATTCCAGGCCTTGATGGGGGGCATCTTCTGATAATAACTTTGGAAGGTATTGCCCGGCGGAATTTCTCAGTAAAAGCTAGGATAAGAATCCAGCAGATAGGGATGGCTTTTCTAATGCTTCTGATTCTGTCAGTGCTCTATAATGATATTGCCCGCATTCTGAACTAGTGTTTGTCCATAATGTCTCCCGAAACTTCGGGATTACGCTTGCCAAAAAATGCTTATCTGCCAGCTAGCGGACTCCGCTTTTTGTGGCTTCGCAAGCCTTGAACTCGAACATAATGAACTAAATCCTGACTTTAGAAAAACTATTACTAACGGCTGATTTTTCTCAGCACCATAGTCATTGAGCCGTAAGTGGCTTTCGTCTCAATCTTGACGGGCAGCCGTTGTTTATCGTCTGTCAGCCAGATGCGCATATCTCCCTTCTGCTTGAACAGGGTCTTTCCTTTCCGGTAAGGTTCTATCACCAGGCAGCTGAAGCGGCCGGCGGGGACACGTACAGTTTCTTTCCTATGGACGATGATCTGGAAATCGACAAACTGGTTGTTGTCAAACGTCGTAAAGGAAAGCTGCTGCCCGACTTTCAATGGAATTGAGCGCAGGTAGTAGAAAAGGGAAAATGGGTCGCGTATCTCAGATTCGATGGGAAAAACTTCCCCTCCGGATGTTACTGTAGAATCTTCATAGTTTACTGTTGCTTTCAGCTTATAACGGTAGCTCCCCTCGCGGATATTCTTCTCCAGCTTCCGTGTGAAGAGACCCTCTTTATCCAGCCAGCTGTTCACCCGGTCCCTGACGTAGAAAAGGAGGTCCACATAACGGTTGCTTCTGACTGTGTAGCGAATGTGGTACGCAGGTTTACCGTCTACTTCTTCTTCTCCGATTACCTTGAGCATGGCGTTACCGGCTTTAATTATATTGACCTTAAGGTCGTACTCTAGTTTTTCTCCTACACTGAAGGGGTGATTATCTGCCTGCAGCGAAGAAGCAATAACCGCACTGATCACAATCAACTGTTTAACTGTCATCAACCCTCCCTGACGATTTTTTTCTTTTCGCCTGTAAGATCGATGATGGAGGAACCAGCGGAGGGCGGCAGAATGCCTGCATCGATCAGTAAATCGTATTCGCCATCGAATTCCTGTGCAATCTGTTGAGGATCATTCAGCGGAGGAGTTCCGGTTCGGTTTACACTGGTTGATGTGAAGAGAAATCCTAGCCGTCGAGCAAGAGAGAGAGGAAATGGATGATCGGGGATACGGATGCCAACCGTCTGGCGTTCGCTAAGGACAAGCGGAGAGATATCGGAATCACGAGCAGGGAGGATAAGTGTCACAGGACCGGGAAGAGTGTCTTCTACTGTACTGAGGTGCATCTCAGGGACGTCAGCGTACCGCTCCAGCATTTCTATGTCAGCCACGGCGATACTCCAGGGTCCCGACCGACCTTTTATAGCTGATAGCCGTTTAATGGCCACATCATTCCGGGCGTCAACGCCAAAGCCGTAGAGTGTATCTGTAGGGTAAATGAGAATCCCTCCATTGTGGATGACATCAGCCGCCTGCTCAAGAATTTCGAGGCTGTCTATTTTGACTATACTCACTTTTGATTTTTCCTCCGTAGGTCACGTAGGACTCCTTGACAGGAGAGACCCTTTGGGTCAAAGGATGCTGTGCATGATTTTCGATTTTTTCTACCACTCCACCAGTTCCCACTCACCACTCACCAATTATTTCTCAATTTTCCCAATGTAGCAAAATCAAAGCATCAATCATAACCGTCACTGAACCCTGAAAGGGTCAGTGATCGGTAGCAGTAAACGCCGCCGTCAACCTGCCCGACAATGCTGTTCCCGTCCGAACGGCTTGGACGGGCGGACAGGCGGGTGACCACCTCAGTTGGAACAATGACGGCTACTACTCACCAGTCCACCACTCACCACTCACCAGTTTACCGCTCACTTCTCACTTCTTCCCTGCCCGCTCCCGACCAACAGGAGGTCAGGCGGGCTTCTTCCTTCTTACTTTCTTTACCCTTTCTCCCCCGCACTCCAGCTCCCCTGCTTGACCCGTGAAATGCGAAGCATATTTCACTGGGTCTCCTCTACTCCCATACTCAGAGGCTGTGTCTTCCATCTCCTGTGAAACCAGAAGTACTGTTCCGGGTACTTTCGAATCATCTCTTCCAGCTTAGACGCAATTTTCTGTGTAATGGTTTCCACCGTGTCATGGGAAGTGGCTAATATTTGCTCGAAAGTAATGTGATAATGGGACTGTCTGTCCATCCGGCAGAAGGCTGTAATCAGAGGCGCACCGGTTTTGAGGTGAAATACGGCCGGTCCCCGGAAAGCTGAAGCCGGTCGGCCTAAGAAATCCACGAAAACGCCGCTTTTCCGGGCATCCTGATCAGCCGCCAGTCCAAGGATACCACCCTTGGTAACAACTTTCATCATAGTGTGGGATGACACCCCAGCGTAGAGAGGTGGCAAAGCCATCTTCGAACGCCACTCCACAAAGAAACGGTTAGCTCCCTTGTTCTGCTGTCGGCGGATCACCGGTGTGAAGCTGTAGCCTTTACTGCTGAACCAGGCTGGAAAAATCTCCCAGTTCCCGAAATGACCGGTCAGCAGGATCATCCCTTGGTTCGAGTCCGGCGCTGCCAGGGAATCTTCACCCTCCACAGTGACAATTCGCTCCAAGTCGAGCGTCTCCACCCGGAGGGTGTCAAGAATGACTTTACCATAATGATTGTATGTACGCTTAAGGATAGTCTGATAGTAGGTTTCTGTACGATTGGGAAAAGCTTGCTGCAGTTGCTCCAAAGCTTTATTATGACGTATTCTCAGATGATCGTAGGCGAACCGTCCCAGCATGACACCAAGCCGCAAGGTTGTCTTCCTTGGAAGCCGGCAGAGAAGATGCCTGAGAAACTTAAGAGTATAGTAGGTAAAAGAATTCTTCTGACGCACTTATACAGGTCTCCTGTTCAGTCAATTTATTCGGAGGTCTGAGTTGAAACAAGCTCTTTGTATGACAATGTTTTTTTCTATTCACGTAACCGTTGTTTTTTGCCGCACCTCACAGTAAACTTTCATTGTCATGAAACTTCGCTACTTCAGCATTATGCTCATTTTTCTTCTCTCTACAGGAGCGTCATCCGCTGATCTTGTTTTCCACGTCCCCATCCACAAGACCATAGATCTCGGACTGCCAGCATTTATTGAGCGGGCAATAGAAGAAGCGAAAGACGACAAAGCTGGAGCTATCGTCTTCGACATTGATACATTTGGAGGGAGGGTGGATGGCGCCACGGAGATCAAGAACACTATCCTTGAGCTGGATACCTCCGTTACTACAGTGGCGTTCATCACTGGCGAAGCCGCTTCCGCTGGGGCTCTTATTTCGCTTGCGTGTACCAAAATTATCATGACGAAAGGAGCTTCCATTGGGGCGGCGACAGCTGTGGACATGCAGGGTAACAAGGCGAGTGAGAAAGTGATCTCCTACATGCGGAGCATGATGCGTTCAACGGCAGAAGCCCGGGGCCGCAATCCCATCCTGGCGGAAGCCATGGTGGATGACAGCATCGGTTTCAGTCATGTAGAGGTCAGGGGAGACAGTATAGAAGCGAGTGATCTCGAAGGTTCCAAGAGAGGGAAGCTCCTCACATTGAGTACGTCTCAAGCTTTGAAGTACGGGATAGCTGATCACTCGGTGGAAACCCTGCCTGAGGTGCTGGAGTTTCTCAACATGAAAGGCGCAAAAGTGAGAGAAGTGACTGTCAACTGGTCGGAAAAACTGGTACGTTTTCTTACCGATCCCATTGTCAGTTCGCTATTGATGACCGTAGGTTTCCTTGGACTGCTTTTCGAGATGCAGTCACCGGGTTGGGGTGTACCGGGTTCGGTGGGAATCCTTGCCCTGTCTCTTTTCTTCGGCGCCACCCTCTTTGCTGAATTGGCTACTATGGAGGAGCTGCTCATTCTCCTGGCGGGAGTAGGGCTGGTGCTGGTGGAAGTGCTGGTGATCCCCGGATTCGGTGTCGTAGGTATTTTAGGCATCATTGCTATCCTTCTGGGCCTCTACCTTATGCTTGTACCAAAACATCCTTTGCCCAGCGATTTGTCATCAGCTTCGTGGGGACTGGTGATAGGAATTATCGGAGGACTTGTGGGTCTCTTCCTCATGGGCAAAGTTCTGGTACGAAGCGGGTTTTGGCAGAAAATAACCTTGCCCTTTTCCGAACGGAGTTCGGAAGGGTACAGTACCTCCATTGGCTTAGAAGAGTTGGTGGGTTCCCAGGGGAAAGCCATCACGGATCTTCGTCCGGCGGGGCAGGTCAGGATAGAAGCCCGGCGTATCTCGGCGGTGAGTGAGGGTGACTTTATTAGCAAGGGTGATAGCGTTGAAATTTTGAGTGTTGAAGGGTATCGTGTGGTTGTAAGAAAATTGAAATCATCGTAAGGAGGTGACATTCATGTTTGGTTCAATACTTCCGTTTGTGTTGTTGGCAGCTATTCTACTTTTTGTTATTGTGATCTTTTACTTTGTCCCTTTGGGGCTATGGGTACAAGCACTCGTGTCACTTGGTCTGAGAAGGATCACTATTATAGATCTGATCCGCATGCGCTTGCGAAAGATACCGCCCAGGACCATTGTAGATGGTATAATCAACCTTCACAAGGCGGGTCTGGAAGATATCTCCACTGGTATGCTGGAGACTCACTTTATGGCAGGTGGTAATGTACCCAATGTAGTGTTATCCATGATTGCGGCTGACAAAGCAAAAATTCCATTGACATTTGCCACAACAACAGCTATTGATCTGGCTGGGCGTGATATCAAAACGGCGGTACAGACGTCTGTTTATCCCAAGGTAATTGATGCCCCGGCCGACGGCACACTGGCAGCTGTAGCAAAGGATGGGATCGAAGTGAAGGCGCGAGCCCGGGTCACGGTTCGGACTAACATTCCCGGACTGGTGGGCGGCGCTACCGATGAGACCGTCATCGCCCGTGTGGGGGAAGGGATTGTGAGCGCCATCGGTTCTTCAGATTCCTACAAAAATGTATTGGAGAATCCTGACTCCATTTCACGGAACGTACTGGATAAGGGACTGGATGCTGGTACAGCCTTCGAGATATTGAGCATCGATATCGCTGATGTTGACATCGGCAGAAATGTGGGTGCTCATCTGCAGGCTGACCAGGCTGAAGCCGATCTGAGAGTCGCACAGGCTAGAGCGGAGACCCGTCGAGCTATGGCCGTAGCTGCTGAGCAGGAGATGGTGGCACGGGTGGCCGAGATGCGCGCTAAGGTAGTTGAAGCTGAGGCTGAAGTGCCTAAGGCGATGGCTCAAGCGTTCAGGGAAGGTAACCTGGGGATAATGGATTATTACAACATGCGCAATATTCAGGCGGATACCTCTATGCGTGAGTCCATTTCCGGTACCGGAGAAAGGGAAGGAACTGAAGCTCCGGAAAAGAATGACGATTAAACCCAGAATATGCAGTTCATAGCGACGAATAGCGTAAATCTCTTGAGTTTGATACACTTACAAAAAGCCTCGGTAGACCTTTTTGGGTGTGCCTGCGTTTTTTGTAAGTGCTTAATTCTCAATATCTTAACACTCTTCATCCCTGCCCGACAGATGGCAGGCGGGCACTACTAACTGCATAATCTGGGTTAAAGAGTAATGGACGAAATCATCTATTGGGTTGTTTTGGGACTCATCTATCTGCTGGTGAAGCGGCTGCGCAAGGGGCGGCAGCAACCCCAGCGTCGTACTGGTCGTGAAGTCCATCCCAGAGCTGAAGAGGTTCAGGAAGAGGAAGAAACGCTGCCGTCTTGGCTGGAAACTTTCATTCGAGGAGAGGAAAAGGAAGAGTTACAGCCTGAGCCGCCAGAGCGGAAGAAGCGCCAAGCAACTCTTAGAGAAGATTTGGCTGCTTTTGATGAGGCTTTAGCAGAACCGGTCATGGAAACCGAATTCCCTGTCGAGGTTATTCCTGAGCCTCAAGTGAGGCTGAGTGATATTTTTGCCAGAGGACGCTCCAAGGCTCCGGCAGGCGGAGTTCAAAAAGGACGAATGCAGCGAGCACTTGATATGCATGAGATCAGGGAGGTAGTCGCCAGTAGAAAAAAGCTGCGCCAGTTGATTATCTACAGGGAAATCCTGGGGCCGCCCATAGCTTTAAGATTTTTGCGGATCAGGAGGCAATTCTGATTATGCAATCTGGCTGTAGATTTCGTCAACCTGCCGAATCAGATCTTCTTCACTGCCGTTATTGTCTATAATGAAATCTGCCATCTTCGCTTTTGCTTCTTCAGGCAGCTGAAGATCCATCCGCTTCTGAATCTGATCTCTCGTTAGTTTACCTCGCTGTAGAACCCTTTGCATTCTCTGTCCGTATTGTACAGTGACGACGATGACATAGTCGAGGTGCTGGTCCAGTCCAGATTCGTATATGAGAGCCGCATCCACGACAAAGAGAGCTGCTTCAGCTTTTTTTGAAACTTCATCATAGCGAGCATCTATAGATTCAAACACATGAGGATGGATGATGGCGTTGAGAACAGCCTGATTTTCTTCATTAGCAAAGGCGACTCTGGCAAGTTTTTTGGAATTGACGGTACCATCCGGATTCAGAATGTCTGTGCTGAATTCTTCGATGAGATCCTGTTGTACTTGCTCATTACCACTTAGAATTTCTTTTGCTTCCTTATCTGCATCGAATCGGTAGGCACCCAGTTCCTCCATTCGGATACTCGCCGCACTCTTTCCGCTTCCGATTCCGCCTGTGACTCCAACCTTCAACATGACCATTCTTCTCCGTTTGGTAGATTCTTCACTATACGAGCTGATACTTCTTCGATGGTTCCTATCCCATTCACCCTGACAAGCTGCTCCCTCTCTCTGTAATAGGCGATAAGCGGTTCAGTCTGCCGCTGATATACTTTTAACCGTTCTCGAATGACATCGGGCTTATCGTCATCCCTCTGGATGAGTTCTCCACCGCAATGGTCGCACTTATCTTTCTCCTGCGGTGGGCTGAAAAGCAGATTGGTAATTGCTCCGCACGAACTGCAGGTTCGCCGGTTGGAGAGCCGCTCTATAAGGGTTTCATCATCGCCTTCAAGAGCTATAACACCGTCCAGGTTTTGGTTAATATGCTTCAGAAGTTTGTTTAGACCGTCAGCCTGAGGTACTGTCCGCGGAAAGCCGTCGAAGAGGTAGCCGTTGATAGTGTCCGGCTGCTGAAGACGTTCCTCAACCATTCTTAAAATGATGTCATCGGGAACCAAATTGCCGCGGTCCATGAAGGTTCGGGCTTCCCTGCCTAAGTCTGTTTCAGCGGTAATGGCGTCTCTGAGCATGTCTCCGGTAGATAGATGTGCAATGGAATGTCGTTGACAGATAATTTTTGCCTGAGTTCCCTTTCCGATTCCCGGCGGGCCTAAAAATACAAGTTTCACAGTTTCTCCAGTTAAATAAGTATGCCGGCAATAGTGGCCGTAAGCCAAGAAGCAAGAGCCCCACCTATCATCGCTTTTAGGCTAATTTTTGCCAAGTCCTTTCTCCTTTCAGGAGCTATTCCACCGATTCCGCCCAATTGAATCCCAATGGAAGCAAAGTTAGCGAATCCGCATAAGGCGTAGCTGGCAATGATAGCTGTCCGATCAGAAATTTCGTGAGCAACACGCAGGTCCTTTAAGTCCCCGTAAGCGATGAGTTCAGTAAGTACAATCTTCTTGCCCATTAAAGTTCCTAGTATGGCGGATTCATTCCAGGGAGCTCCCATTGACCATGCTAATGGTCTGAAGATAATTCCGAAAATCTCCTCCAGTGAAGTATTAAAAAGCCCGAGAAATGCGTTGGCCATGGCAACCATAGCGACAAAAGCCACCAGCATGGCAGCCACGTTTGCTGCCAGTTTCATCCCGCTGGTAGCGCCCTGCGAGACGGCCTCCATGGCGTTATCAGCTGTTTTGTGTACTTCTGTTTTTAGACTCCCGGCTGTTTCCGGTTGTGCCATTTCCGGATAGATAATCTTGGCGATTACCAGTGCCGCTGGAGCGCTCATGATAGACGCTGCCAGAAGGTGACCTGCAATACCAGGAATATTAGGAAGCATTTTTACATAGATTGCCATAACACCGCCAGCAACAGTTGCGAATCCTCCTACCATTACAGCCATTAATTCTGATTGAGTCATGGTACTTACAAACGGACGGATCATCAGCGGTGCCTCGGTCTGTCCTACGAAGATGTTGGCGGACACTGATAAGGTTTCCGCACCGCTGGTCTTCAGTGTTTTCTGCATTCCCCGTGCGATTCCCCGCACGATAAACTGCATAATTCCGAGATGATAAAGAAGCGCCATTAGAGCGGAGAAGAATATAATCGTCGGCAATACCCGGAATGCGAAATTGAGCAGAGGTCCTTCTACCACACCTTGACTAAAGGACTTGAACAGGAAATCACTGCCGGCATCAGAAAAACTGAGCAGCTTCCGGATGAACCCATCCACTGCGGCAAAAAACGGCTGCCCGATGGGAGTTTTAAGAATGAAGATGGCAAAAAGGATCTGTAGTCCCAATCCCCACAGGACGATACGCAGGTTGATTTGTTTCCTGTTGTTCGAAAGAAGCCAGGCAATTCCCAAAAGTACGAAAATCCCCAATAATCCTGTCAGTCGTTCCATTGTCTATCCTTTTTTAACCGGGTGGCTCGTAGCAGTTGCGACAGCGTGCTTCGTACAATTCTTTTTCACCAATGATAATCTGGTCAGTTTCTTCTGACAACCGCTGTGTATAGTTAGCGGGATTACCGCAGATGACGCAGATAGCGAGTGTCTTGGTAATGTATTCTGCCTCAGCTAAAAGTGCAGGTATCGGGCCGAACGGTTTGGCTAGAAAATCCTTATCCAGCCCAGCTACAATGACCCTTTTTTTATTATGTGCCAGTTTCCTGCAGACGTTGATTAGCTCATCATCGAAGAACTGTGCTTCATCAATTCCGATAACCTCGGCGTACTCGGAGCGACGAAGAATGTCTGTAGAAGAATCCACTGTCTGTGATTTCATTTTGGATTGATCGTGAGAGACGATATGGTCTGCTTGAAATCGGGTGTCGACTCGTGGTTTGAAGATTTCCACAGACTGTCTTGCGATTTCTGCCCTTCTCAGCCTGCGTATGAGTTCCTCCGTCTTGCCGCTGAACATACTACCGCAAATAATTTCTATCCAACCGGATTCGCGAGGACTGTGAGTAGGCATAGATTTTACGTCTTATGCGTTTAGAAGGAGTTGAATCTTCTCCGTAACGAGATTGATAGCACCCTGATTATTCCCTCCCTCGACAATGATAATATCCGCATAATTTTTCGTTTTTTCCACAAATTGCTCATGCATAGGCCGGACAGAGTCGAGATACTGACGGATGACACTTTTTGCATCCCTGCCGCGTTCCTCAATATCACGTGTAAGACGGCGGATGAAGCGGATGTCTGCCGGTACATCCACATAAACTTTTACATCCATCAATTCCCGGAGGAACTCCACACCCAGTATCATTAGACCTTCTACAATGAGGACAGGCACCCGATGAACAGTCTCAGTTTCTCTCGTACGGCTGTGAGTGGTGAAATCATATATGGGGATGTCAATTTTATTGCCATCAGTGAGTTCTGAAAGTTGCTGTTTCATCAATTCGAAATCGAATGAATCGGGATGATCATAGTTTATTTCAGTCCGTTCTTCTATTCCCAGATCGGATCGATCCTTATAGTAAGAATCTTGAGAAATGACAGCAGTATCACCAGGCGAAAAATATGAGGCTATATTCTGTGAGGCGACAGTTTTTCCAGAACCGGAACCGCCGGCAATTCCAACAAGAACGCTCTTTTTCATTTCTTCAAATTTGATTTGTCAAACGGATCCGGGAAAAGAGCTCCGGTTGAAGTTACCGTCTCATTACCGGATTCATCTATAAGTGTAATGGGAATGTCGCCGCACAACTCCCAGATTACCTGGCGGCAGGCTCCGCAGAGTGATGCTTTATTGCGGGAGGCAACTGCCAGTCTTTTAAACGAACGATGGCCCTGGGCGATTGCAGCCGTCACTGCTGTTCGTTCAGCACAGATGGTCAACCCGTAACTGGCTGACTCTACATTGCAGCCCAGAAAAATGGTGCCGTCTTCTGCTTCAAGAGCAGCACCAACGGGATAATCAGAAAAGGGTGCATATGCCCTTGAGCGAGCAGTTATTGCAGCTTCGAGTAGAGGATCCATTATATTCTCCTGATGTTTATCGCCTTCATGAGATAGAGGGCACCGATACCAGTTAAAAATCCTCCGATGTGAGCAAACCACGCTACTCCGCCAGTTGTATCCAAACCGATAGTACCCAATCCGTTGGTAAGCTGAATGAGAAACCAGAAACCGAGGTAGTAGATTGCTGGTATACGCATGGTCATTCCCCACCAGAAAAAGAAAGGAAGAAAGGCGATCACTTTAGCTTTTGGAAAGGAAACCATGTAGGCGCCCAGAACCCCCGCGATGGCGCCGCTGGCTCCTACCATAGGAATGAATGAAGAGGGATCACTGATGATTTGCGCCACCGCCGCACCGATCCCGCAGAGGAGATAGAAAATAAGGAAACGGGTGTGCCCCAATAATCCTTCCACGTTGTCAGCGAAAATCCAGATGAATACCATATTCCAAAGGATGTGCATAAAGCCGCCGTGCATGAACATGGATGAGAAAACCGTTATGAGAGGCGAGTGTACTGTGGCATCCAACTCTACCCGCTGCCTGGAACGGGCAGTGAGGTTCTCCTCCCACGCTTGTACAATCTCATCACTGGTTGTTCCAGTAGCAATAGCAGGAATAAGACCGTACGAGAGTGTTAACTCCAGATCGGATTTCTGATCGGAACCGATACCCATTTGGAAAAGAAATACCGCCACGTTCAGGGCCACGATAGTGTACATTACTTTAGGAATAATAACTCTTGGGTTTTCGTCGCGGAGAGGTATTAACATGCTGCTACCTGATGCTGAACCTTATTTCTTCCAAAGACGTGTTGCCTACCTGATCCTCTGCAGTTATTGTCAGGAAATGATTTCCACTGTCCAGAGGTGTCTTCAGCCGGAATGACACTTCTTCCTTGACAGGATGATACTCGAAGAGCAGACTTTTGTCATCCAGCATTACAGTTATTGCTTTGTCACCTTCGATACCTGCCAGTTCATCCCGGACTGTAGCTTTGATTACCTGTACATCCTCGAAAGCGTAGCTGCCGCCATTGCCGGGGAAGGTGTTTTCGATCAGGGGCTGAATAGTGTCCTGAATCACTGCCACGGTTTCCAGGCTTTTCAGCGAGGAGAAAAACATCCATTTATGATCGTTAAACCGGCTCGGGAGATAGCTCCAGCCGTCATCCTGATCGTAATAGAAAATTCCTGCCTTTGAGTGATCTCTGATATATCTGGGAAGAATGATGGCAACATTGGCTGAATCCTGTAGAGGCCGGTCAAAAGGCTGTAACTGGTAAGCCTTAGTCAGGAAAGTTCCCCCGTCTACTGGCACAGGTGAACTGATATCTTCTACCCAAAAGGCTGTTGGATAATAAAATGTAGTCGGTGTTGCCTGTATCGAGCAGTTTCCGCTGGGAGAGACAGCTGCCGTTGGTGTGGTATTCTCCGATAGTTTGGAGCGTATAGGGAACCACGAATCGCGAACGGGTGACCCGTGAAAGGAGACGACGATTTCCGTGGTACCCGCAAATTCCTCCAGTGACAGTGGCCGGGTGATGAATGCCGTGGGACTGACCTGTTGCAAGTCTCTCAGCTCAAGTTCATGGGTATTTCGGAGAGTGAGTTCGGGTAACTTGTCCAAGTAGGACTCGACTTCTACCTGGATTACAACCGACTCCTCAAGATGCCGGATAGAGAGGTCGAGGTTCACTGTCATATAATCAGCCGGTTGGAGATTGATGGCTGTATGAAAAGGCTGACTCACAGCGCCCTGATTGTTTATACCGATAAATTGCAAAATTTTTCCTGCAACATCCTCCAGGGGCAATGTAACTATCAATCCACTTCCGTTCCTGGTCGTTTCCGTAGCTTCAATCACAGCCTCAGGGAATCCCTTCGACTTGAACGAGTAGCAGGCGAAATGGGTGATGGGGAATGGGCTCCCTTCCGGCTCGATTCGATATGTAATTGATGTCTGGTTTTTCTTCACCTCGGATACAGTTATGGAAGAGGGTGGTGCCTGATACAGAACTCCTTTAATGGTGACCATATTCTTTAGGGCATCGTAGAGTTTAATGATAACTCGGTGGTAACCGGGGGAGAGGGCTAATCGTCCATTAGATTCATTGGAAATGAAGTCTAATGAACGGCTTTTTTCATCAGCAAACAGGCGATGGAATTCACCGTCGTTAAACCGTGCTAAAGAGTGGTCTCGCTCCAGCTCGATGAGTTTTGACTGATCATAGTCAAACCTTTCAAACTCTATGCGGTACTCTTCATTGTCATCCACTGACAATACTGCTCCGTAGATGTTGAACTTGTTATTCATCCATGACATTCGGTCCATAACTGAGATACCGAGCCCCACAGTGCCGAAGACATGAATAGTATCCATGAAGGCATATTCCCGTGTTTCCGTCCGCTGGAGCGGAAAGATTTGGGGCAGCGGCGAACCGTTTATAACGGCGTCATGACTCAGCGGAGTTATAGACATTTCATCCGGTACTGGCAGTCGTCCATCTTCTAACTCAAAGCCGTTTGTGAGGGGATTCAGAGGACGGTCTGATCCATCTCGCAGTTCGAAGTGCAGATGGGGCCCAAAAGCTCCACCACTCTCTCCTGAGAAACCTAAAAGGTCGCCTTGCTGAACAACAAAGTTCCCGGGCGCAAAATACTTGTCTATTGTGTAAGAGTTCAATTTCTCTTGTTCCAGTGCAACAAGGTTTCCAAGGGTGGGACTAAAACGATCGAGATGAGCATATACTGCAATATTACCGTCGTCGAGTTTCAGGTAAATCGCCCGGCCATAACCGAATGATGATGCACGCACGCGCCAGATATGCCCTGGAGCGATAGCTCTTAGTTCGTGACCAATCGCCCCCTCGGTTTGTATGTCTAAGCCTGCGTGGTATCGCCTTGGTCGTGTTTCTCCAAAATTGGACGAAATTCTGCGGGGCAGATCCACCGGCCAGATATAATCCTGACCTTGAAGATCTGGCAGCATCAAAAGGGTAAACAGTGTTAGGATGCAGTAGTGCTTCACTGGAATTTGTAAATCGATCGAATCAATTTATACAACCAATGAGGGACATTCAATCGTTTTTACTCAGACAAATCAGATTTATAAATAAAAGGAGCAACAGTGATTGCCCCTTCTCAAAGTCGTATTCAATAGGCGAATTAGTCTTTTTTTAGCTTTTCCATTTCTTTCCGTAATTCATCCAATTCCTTACGCAGTTCTTCGATGTCACTTTTCATGTTGTCCTGATGTTTTCCTAAAGGCGGCAACATTTTCATCATCTCTTTGTGTTGTTTCTCCATCCCCGGTTTCATCATAAAGAATTCTTGGGGCATGTCAGTTGCCCGTGCCGAAAGTTCAGCCGTTAATGTTTTTTTACGACCCTTCCGCACCACAACGATATCTACTTCATCACCTTCTTCTCTTTCACGGATCTCCTCGACAACGTCATCCTGCTCTTCTATTTCTTCATCACCTACAGCTATGATTACATCGCCCGCTTTGAGACCGGCTTTGTCGGCGGGACTGTCTTTTACCACTTCTGAGATAAGAACCCCCTTGCCGTCTTCTACACGGAAATAGTCGTAAAGCTGTTCAGTCAAAGGTTGTAGATAGACTCCAAGCCATGCACCTTTAGAAAATCCCATCATCATCATACGATGTTTGTCAATATCCGAGATGTCGTCTATGTCAGGGATATCATCGATATTCAGATTAAGGTTAATGTCAGCTTCTCCCAGGATTTCCTTCAGGGTTTCGCCAATATCCTCCAAATCATCTATGAAGAATTCAAACTCCTGGGTATCTCCGTCCTCAGTCAGTACGATATGGCAGACACCATCTTCCACCTCGCAGACGATTTTCAGTTGCTCATCGTCATCTGAAGTATACTTGTACTTATAAGCGTGTACCTCTTTTTCCTGCGCAAAAACAGAAGTGGTGAGAAAGAGTCCCAGTAAGATTATTAGCAGTTGTTTCATGAATCGGCCTCCCAAGTTTTGTCTGTGATACGAATCACACCTGATTATGGTTCCCCCCAAATACAAGGAAATTGTGCATGCTTCTTTGAAGAGAAAGTTCTAAATTGATTCAGGTTTATAACATTTCTTTACTCATAGGAGGGATGTCATGAAAAAAACAGTGCTGTTTGTTTTGTTGATTTCCGTGGTCATAATTTCACCTCTTTGGGCTATAGGTGGTCTGGGAGCGTACTACGTGGGTGATCAGAATACCATGGATGGATCGACTGAAGGGGATTTTCCTATTAGTTTGATCAGGGATGGTTTTGAAGGGACTCAGGGCGGCGGTTTATTTCTCTATGTTGATGCCCTTCCTTTTGTTGATTTCGAAGCCAGTGTGGAGACAGCATTAAACACCTATCAGTTTCAATTTGAGAATGCCGTATCTGAGCTACCCCCTGTTGATTTTGGTTGGGCAAGAGTATCCTACTATCTGACACTGCGGAGGGAACTAGTTGGATTTGGTGTCCCAATCCTAGGTGGTGTAAAACTGCATGCCGGACTAGGGTATAACGGTCACAGAGTTACTCCTCTAGCAGACCTTAACTTAGTAGATAGTCTTGTAGATGGAGGAATGGAAGCAGGATTTGAGAGTTCTGACCTCGAGGATAACCTGATTAGTTTCCTGGAAGACAATATGAAGGATTTTGCAGGTTACCATATCCAGATTGGAACGCAGGTAAAACTTCTTGCCCTGAATGCCTTTATAAACTACCGTATCTCCTTTACTGATGAAATATTCCCAGGTGACGATGATATTTCTTCTCTCTGGTTTGGGCTTGCTTTAGGAATATAACAGACTAACTGCGTATTGAATAAAAGGGTGGGGGGTTCCTCGCCCTTTTTAATGGGTATTACTTAGACAGCTGTACTAACGCCTGAAACGTCCAATTCTTCAGGTCTTTAGAGTAGTAGTGGCGACCTGAGGCTGTAACAGCCAGAAAGTGAGGTTTGGAGACTTCCGTTTTTGGTAAAATGGTTAGACTTAGAAAGTCATCACGAGAGTCAATGCGGGTCAGATGACTGAATTCATTCCCAACTGTAGTGGGATTCACATTTTTCATAGTGTAGACATTACCTAGATTAGACATCAGGATGAACCCTGTCACGGGTGGAGATGAACCAAAAGAAAAGTGAGCTGAAGAGACTATTGTCTCGTCCCTCCGCACCTCTGAAACTTCCAGCTTTCGAAGAGCTTCCTCGAGTTTCTGGGTAAGTTCCTCAGGCACCGATTTACCGGCAGGACCGGGAGGTCCCTTAGGGCCGGTAAGTCCTTTGGGGCCAGGAGGACCTGCTTCTCCCTGCGGACCGGGCTCACCGGCTGGACCTTGTTGCCCAGGCGGACCTGTAGCACTGCAGGCTGAAAGGATCAGAGTCAATCCGATGACGAAAAGAAGTCTAATCTGATTGACTAGAATGGTGCTACGTCTGTTGACTGCTGAAGCCATTTCAAGGAAGATCCCCATGCCAGGGACATGATAATGATTAATTCAGACACGATTGCAGCTACAAAGAACAGAATAGATCGTTTCAGTGCAATATTTTTGTACAGATTAATTTTCCCAAGTGAGAAAACTTGAGTAGCAAATAATTCGTATACTTTCTTCGGATCTCCGGAGACCTTATGCAGATGAGCAGCATAACTTTCAGGAGTGGAGAACTTGGCAATTCCTGCGAAGAAGGTGGGGTTCTCCGGACGCTTTTTAGAACTGACCTTGTCTTTTCTGATGCGCGGTACGATGACCAGAACCAGTTGGATGATTGTCATAAGGGCCGACACAAAATAGATGATTACCATTATGAAGATAAACCAGTTGATCTCCATTTTGGCGAAGTGGACGATGAAGAACACCATGAAGACGCCTAGGATGGAAAGCATAGTAAAGGCCTTTTGGTCAGTGCGCTGCAGAATCTGCTGTTCACTGGAGAGGACGTGGAACAGTGCTGTGAAATCACGGTCAATCATGGGCGTGAAATATAGGATTTTTAGCTGCTAAATGCAATTACCTCAATTGCTCCGCCAGAACAGCTGTTTTTAACCATTCAACTGATTTGCCGGTTGACTGGTCCACTGCTTCCACTTTAATGATGTAGATTCCGATTCGGGCTCGTTCACCGCTGTCAAATCTACCATCCCAGATAAGAATCCCCTCGGCTCCTGTGACGAGATTTCTCGCCAGCGTTCGCACATCCCGGCCTATACTGTCGAAAATCTGTACCGTGAGGTATGCCTGAGCAAAGGGGAGACTGTATGAAATGCGCAGTTCGTCCTCAAATCTGTCACCATCTGGTGAGAATGGATTTGGATCGAACAATACACTTCCCGCTTCGGGCAGGTTCTCTACAAGAATGCTATTATCGGCTCCAGGTGTCATTTTTTCTACTGATGTACAGGATCCCCAATTGTTGGCATCGGGAGAGTCAAGCTGAGGATTCAGTTTTTCCAGAGAACGACCATCACCGCCGCCCCAGTCATCAGTGAAACTGACGAAGTCATTGACTGTCCCGGTAGGATCGAACAGGAAAATGTCGTCGCCGCTGTTATTGAGAGTGAAGAAACCATCCGGGGATACAAGCAGAGTACCGTCCAACGGCAGGTAGGGGAGAAGTGATGAGTCACTGCTTACTACAATGAGGTCACCATCCGTAAACGTTTCAGTGGGGAAGAAACGGAGGTTGAATGTATCACTGTCTGAAAAGTGCCAACCCGTGAGGTCGATTTGATCGCTATTGAGGACTGCCAGTTCGATGAATTCCGCAACACCTGCGTCCGGAGAGTAATGAATCTCGTTGATGGAAAGGACCTTTTCCGTGAATCTCACAGCCAGCGAGTATTCTGCTTCGTTGTTGTCTGAATTGGCGTCATCTGGGACTTCCGCTACAATAGCCAGTGTGTGCTGACCGGAAGATAATGGTTCGAGGTGAATGTCAACTTTGGAGGAATCATTGCTTGCAACTGTCGGAAAGTTTGTGCTGCTGAGTACTATATCGTTTTCGTAAGCCGTTAAAGTACCAGAGATGGGGTCTGTCCCGATGTTGAAGAGGGTGGCTGTCAGTGTGATCTCTTGATCTGGAGTTGGAAGAGTGGGAGTGTGGTAAATTGAAGCTGAATCGAGTGTGATATCCATTGCTGCCGGTGTAACACTGTTGACATTGCCGGGTGTTCCTACCGAATCGAGACTCGTTGCCCAGTTGTTTAGTTCAGGGGAGTCCAGATACGGTAGAAGCTTTTCAAGAGAATGACCGCTTTCTCCACCCCAGTCGGAAGTGTAGATAAGAGAATCAATGGTAGTTCCGGTGGGATCGAACAAATATATTTCATCACCGGAATTATTCAGGCCGGGGAAGCCATCTTCTGATACCAAGAGGATTCCCTCCGGCGGTAAAAGGGGGAGAAGCGATGAATCACTACTCACAACAATCAAATCTCCTGACTGGACTGTTACAGCAGGGAAAAAACGGATATTTGACGTGTCGCTGTCCGAGAAACCCCATCCGGAAAGATGGAGAGAATCTTCACTCAATACGGCGAACTCTATAAACTCAACTGTCCCTGCAGCAGGAGCATAAAGGAACTCGTTGGGAGTCAACACTCGTTCGGTGTATCTCACGGTAAGTGCATAGTCGGCAGAATTATCAGTGGTATCTTCTTCGCCATCTACCAAAACAGAAATGATGAATAGGTGCTGACCCGAAGAGAGTGCACCCAAGGAGATATCTACATTCGTGGAATCTCCGTCAGTGAGATCTGAGAAATTGGATGAACCTGCCAGGTCTGCTTCTTCACTGACATCTACAATACCAGAAATTGATTCAGTGCCCTCGTTCACAATTGTAACTGTGAGGGTAACCGTATCGCTGGGAGAGGGATTGTCAGGAGAATGGCTGATGGAGGAGGGGATGAGAGCGGCATCTATGGGCGGCGGAGTGACACTGTTCACGAATCCCGGAGTGCCTAAAGAGTCCAAGCTTGTAGCCCAGTTGGAAGGAGTACTGAGTTTATCAAGTCGTTTTCTTTCGTAGGAGAAACCTGGGGCAGAGATATCGCTCCAGCCAAGACTGTCAGAGATGGTATCAGAGCTGTCCGTGATAAAGAGCGAATCCGAGGCACTTAGACCGTTACCGATACTGCTGTCATCAACCCGGACAATAAGGACAGAATCAGGTATGAGATTCAGGTAGATTCCTGTTGTCTCATCGTAGTCTCCTTCCATGATAAGGGCATAGCGTTCCGGTGCAATAATTGTCCCCATTCCTCCATCTACCAGTTCATCCGTAGAGAACCTGTCATTGATTTGCCAGAGGGAGAGATCAATTGAATCGGTTCCGCTGTTGTAGACTTCTACGAATTCGTTAGGAGAATCTGACCCCTGGAGATCGAACATAATTTCAGAAAAAATAAGTTGAGCTGATAGAGGGAGAATGGCAACAAGAAATACTAAGAGAATTCTCACTTGGCTTCAGTGTTTCTTAATGAATTCTTCCACATGATCTTTAATGAGATTCCTGCATTCCCGGTAGTTTCCCAGAAATCTATCCTCATTTCTCCAGCCCGAGAAAGGATCCGGAATGCTCCAGTGAATCTGCTCAGTCCCTTCCGGGAATGTTGGGCACAATTCTTTCGCCGAGTCGCAGACTGTGATCACAATATCGATTCCCTGTCCAAGATACTGGTCAATGTCGTCTGATGTGTGGTAGGAGATATCAATACCCCACTCAGCCATGATGCGGATACTCATGGGATGAACGTGGCTGGGATGGGTTCCTGCGCTGAAGACCTCGAAGCGGTCACCGGCCAGGTGGCGAAGAAGTCCTTCCGCCATCTGAGAACGGCAGGAATTTCCTGTGCAAATAAAGAGAACTTTTTTCTTCATGATTTAGAATAGCGGTAAGTTAGCCTGTTGAGAAGTCGAAAGTCAACTGCCTTATGATTTAGGATTTGAGAATTTGGATTTTGGATAGCATACCTTCTTCATCTTTTCTTCTTTTGGCTTTTCCTCAGCTTCCGCCTTTGCTTTTAGCAATCACCAGTTGAGCGAAGCGAAATCCCTTACCGAAATATGAGGTCGGGGTTACCAATCTACTACTCATTACTTTCCTTTTTCCATTGCCTTTTATCCTTTCATTATTGTTAGTTTTTGATAAACTTTTGGTAATGACGATGTACATCAACCTTTATGAATTGAAATCAATTAGGTAATCGTTCTTATGAAAGGTGTCATATTACCATATACATCTATCGCATTTTTGGGTTTGTTCCGCATTAATCACTAAAGTCAGGGGAAATAAAAAATGGCTAAAAAGAAAAAACAAAATATTATGCCTATAATCCCCATTATAAAATCGAATTTCCCAATCCGCCAGTCGCTATTAGATGAATTCAAAATTGAAAAACGGGAGACACTGTCTCCTGAATTGGAAAAACAGGTAGATGATTGTGGATTTTATTTGCAAACGCCAATACAAAGAAAAAACAGGTGTCGTAATATCAGTCAGTTATAGAGGTTTTATTTGCAAAACTCTCAACATCAATATCAATTGTTAGGATAACTAATGAGTGCGCCAAGCAAAGCTAATATAAGCAAGCTGGACAATCCAGCACGTGTAACGGCTAACCACCAGCACGGAACTAAACCATGCGTATGAGGAGGTAACGAATCATGCGAAGCCATGGCGAGGGCAGTTTGTCAGCCACAACGTAAGTGAAGGTATTGAGCCCCGAAATTATCCATATTGCATTGGGTCAAGGGTTTCATTTTCTGGAAGCCAATATCAGGACACTCGTAAATGGTGAGAGAGTCTCTGACGTGCCGGGGTCTGAGTCCGTAGCGGGCAAACGAACTGTTTATATTGGAACTTGGGAGAACCGAAGCGTTCCAATCGGAAGCATCCAAGGAGCTGAAGAAGCGACGAGG
>CAZHRR010000006.1:0-36050 GCA_964534955.1 uncultured bacterium | reverse complement strand
TTAAGGAGACCCGTGTGACTCTTATTTTAACGGCTCATGAATAATGCAGGCTATAAAGCCCCACTCAACTATGCACCTCCAAGGAGGCATTAATGAGTAAGGTTGTCTTTATAGGAATTTATATGTTAGCTCTAAGCTTGAGTCAGTTGGGGTGGGCTCAGACATCGGGAACTGGATTTACACTGGTACAAGAGATTGAGGTTGGCAGTGCGTCAACTGGTGGAATAAATGACGCACTTACGGGGATAGATCTAGACGGGGATGGGAATGGAGAGATTGTTACCCAAATTGGTCAATCCACTAATGCAAAGGTAAAGATATTTGAGTGGAACGGAACCGATTCTTACGATGAAATATGGACGGTTTCTCTTCCTGTAAGCAATCCCAGCTCTGACCAGATTCAACGATTGCTTGCTGTATATGATACAGACAATGATGGTAACCTTGAACTCTTTGTAGCTTCTTCTACAACGACAAGTGCTAATGCTCGTGTGTATTGCTATGAAATGTCCGATGGGGCTTTATCCTCTAGTAATCCATCTACAACAACAAAGGGGCCTGACGGGGGATATTTCCAAGCAAATGCTCGTATCAGATCCATTGTTACAGGCAACGCTGATAATGACAGCTATGGTGAATTATTCGTCGGTAATGCCGGGAACACTACAAGCTTAGAAGTATGGGAAGCTAATGGTAATGACTCCTGGACTAAAATATCATTAACAGGGGCAGAAGACGACATTGGAGATGGTATTATGGATATGTCACCGCCTACTGATTTAGATAATGATGGGAATGATGATGATGTAGCAATATGTGAAGAACAAGGTGCTTTAAGTGTTCTGGATTTTTCCACATTAGTTGACCCGTCCAAAATAACAGTCAATAATAAAAACGATACTGGTATTCAAACAACTGGACGTGTGGTTACATATAATCTCGATTTTTCCGGGAGTGCTGAAATTATCATTTCAAATAATAGTGATGATGGTATCCTCGTTTATGAATGGGTGTCGGGTTCCAACGCATATGACAGAGATAAAACAGATGCTGTATTATTATCAATTGGTGTGGATATTTATGGACTGGGTGGTTCTGATTATGACAATGATGGTTTCGCCGAAATATATTTCACTTATAGGGACAGCATCCGCTACTTCGAATACTCAAGCAGTGGAGGGGATTTTGATGCATCCTCCGATTTTTCTTCCTCAAGTGATATGATCACCGGAATATCAAATGACGCCTTTGTATTTCATCCTTCTGCAAATATCAGTACTACTTTATTGGATGGAGATCAGTATCGTGATTTTGTAATTGGAACAGATGGTAACGGATTGAGTGGACGTGGTGAAATATTTATTGTTGAAAGCAATTTCATATCAATCATCCCAAGTACAATTATTTCCGGCACCTCCGGCTTCCGCATGATGAGCAGCCCTGTGGCGGGAACGATTTACAGCGATTTGCTGTCTGAACTCTGGACACAAGGCATGACCGGCGGAGATGTAACCACAGGAGATCCTAATGTCTGGACTTACGATGTATCCGGTCAGAGCTGGAGCGCATTAACCAATTTAAATACTGCATCACAAACAGCCGGGGAGGGATTTCTGGTCTATGTCTATGCCAATACAGACAACAGCGGCGGGGATGATCTTCCGGTTACACTCGCGGTTTCAGGTACGGAAAATAGTTCCAGCGCTACGGTGCCCAGCTCCGGTTCAATTGCAGATGCTGCCTGGGCTCTTGCAGGCAATCCCTATGCACAAACCATAGATTGGGATCTGGTCACACAAACCAATGTAACGTCAACTGCGTATGTTTGGGATAATGCAACATCAGCTTACAAAAACTGGAACGGTAGCGTTGGAGGTTTAACAGATGGTCTTATTGCACCATATCAGGGTTTCTGGGTAAAGGGTTCCGGCGGAACAGGTTCCATCACAATAGAAACTGCTGATAAATCTTCCACAGCCGGAACATTCTACAGATCCATGAATGACAGTTCCGGCAGTATGAGTTTTTCCATTTCTTCAGATGATTACAGCGATCAGACATTTGTCTCTTTTATGACAAACGGCGAGTTGGGGATAGACATTGCCGATGCCTATAAACTGCTTCCCATGACATCCAGTGAACGGGTTGTTGGAATATCATACACTGAAGGCAATGGACTGGATATCAACAACCTGCCGAGTATTCATGAAGGAACAATAGACATACCACTGGACATCATGTACCTGACAGTAGATGAAGATTACAACTTTATCACAGAAGAAAATGAAGTGAACATGTCCTGGGATTTGAGCAGTCTGCCTGATCATGTCGCCATGACTCTGA
This sequence comes from uncultured bacterium, assembly GCA_964534955.1. Taxonomy (GTDB): domain Bacteria; phylum Fidelibacterota; class Marinisomatia; order Marinisomatales; family UBA2128; genus UBA2128. The sequence continues at coordinate 33,707 of CAZHRR010000006.1, read as the reverse complement.
CAGATAATGCCAGCGGCAATGTGATAGACCTGTCCCAGCAGAGCGAGGTTACTTTCACTACAGTTGAAAAAGGAAGTTTCCCAGCTTATGGTTCAGAAGGCGTAAACATTTATCCGCAGATAGGTGAGAGCACCTTTACCTTAACTGTGACTTACGGCAGCGCCGGTGTGGAGGATCAGCCGGTACCGACAGAATTCGCTCTATATCCAGCCTATCCCAATCCCTTTAACCCCAGCACTACTATCTGGTATGATTTGCTGGAGGAAAGCCATGTGTCCATAAGCATATATGATATCAAGGGCCGGCTCATAAAAACACTGGTTAATGAAGCACTTCCTGCAGGCAGGCACAGTATTCAATGGAATCCGATAAACATATCTTCAGGATCATACATTGTACAGATGAAAACAGGAGATAAAACCTTTAACCAAAAAATAACATACATTAAATAAAAACTGGAGTATTTGATTGCTGGATAAATGGATTGTTGGTAGTTGCTCCTTTACTACAGATTTATCGGGACGCAAAGTTGTTTTTCCATCTATCCAATAATCCACTATTACAATAATCCAAATTTTAAGGGAGAAAACCTATGAAAACACACCTATATAAATTCATTACTTTCATCATCCTGATAATGGCTGTTGTTAACGCACAACCAGCTTTCCCCAGCTCCCCTAACCAAGCACCCATTGGCGGTCTTGGTCTGCTGGCGGCGGCAGGTGGGGCACTGGCGGTAAAGAAGCTGATAGATAAAAGGAAGAAATAGCTGGTAAGTGGTGATTGTGTGCAGCGTACAGCCTGCCCCCGACCAGCGGCCTGCCCGACTATGCCGTTCAGGCGGGGAGGGCTGGCAAGCAGGCGGGCGTCCTTCGTACACACTGTGGGGTAACTGGAGTTGAGTTGAATCCCCCATAATTTTATGCGGTTTTGCACATAATTCTAACATACAACTTTATTATGCCGTGTCTACTTTCTACCTGTTTGCCTAAGCGAAAGCACAGATAAAAAGGAACGTAGGCGGAAATATCGATTACTTTTTTGTGTATATTTAATATACAACTTGAATATTGCACGCTTTATTTTTAATTTATGCACATGATAAAAAGAGATATTACAGAAGAACTAAAACAGGCACATGCTGAATATCCGGTTGTTACTGTTTTCGGTCCTCGGCAATCCGGCAAAACAACGCTTGTACAAATGACATTTCCATCGAAACACTACTTTTCGATGGAAGATCCTGATGTCCGATTGACGGCAGAATTGGACCCTCGCGGATTTCTTTCCCAAATGCCACAGGGCGGCATCATTGATGAAATACAACGTGTACCACAATTGCTTTCCTATATTCAAGGAATTGTAGACAAAGTACAACAACCCGGTTTTTTTATCATTACCGGTAGTCACCAACCTGAACTACATCAGGCTATCAGCCAATCTTTAGCCGGACGTACTGCAGTGCTTACATTATACCCTTTTTCAATGAATGAGTTAAAACATTATCAATTAACATGGGATCCATTTCAATTGATGGTTACGGGAACATACCCACGTATTCATGACAGAGAATTAAGACCGGTTCGTTTTTTTAACGGCTATTTTCAGACATATGTTGAGCGAGATGTTCGCGCACTGATAAACATAAAAGACTTAAACCAATTTCAGCAATTCATGAGACTTCTGGCTGGTCGGATTGGACAGTTGGTAAATTATACCTCACTGAGCAATGACATTGGTGTATCATCCACCACAATTAAAAGTTGGGTGAGTGTTTTAAAAGCTTCTTATGTAATCTATGAATTGCCGCCATTTTACAAGAATATTAGAAAACGTTTGGTTAAATCACCCAAAATCTATTTCACCGACACAGGTCTGGCTGCCTATTTATTGGATATCCACACCCCTGATCAACTAAAACGCGATCCTTTGCGCGGTGGATTATATGAGAATTTTATCATTCTTGAATTTATAAAATCTGCTTTGAATAAAGGTAATCAGCCTCGTTTTTACTTTTATCGTGATTCCCATGGCAATGAAGTTGATTTATTAATACCACAAGGCAGAAAATTTATCCCGGTTGAAATAAAATCTTCCGCAACATTTAATAACGATTTCTTGAAAGGAATTCTTCATTTTAAAAAATTGATTCCAGATCGGTATACTAACGGCATGATTATTTATAATGGGGAACACTCTCTGAGTGTCAAAGATATTGAAGTAAAAAATCCATTTAAGATTAAGAACTTTTGGATTAAAGGGATCGCACCCTAAATGGAAAAGCTACAGAATCCCTGTCTGCCCCATAGGCACCAAACAAAGCATCCATTGGCGGACCTGCTCGCTCCGCACCTCTACGCTACACTACATGTCTATCGTAGTGAAACGTAGATAGACGAGGCGCAGGCCAGTCTACGTTCGATTCGCTTATTGTCAGAACAGAAGCAGACTTTTCATTAATACTGATATGATGAAGTGTAGGTTAATCCATTTCACTTTAATACTATTCACAGATAATAATTAAACTTTTTTGATGGCCAGAATTGTGGCTATATATGATGCAGGAGAAGGAAAATGAGTACACATACAATACCAGTAACAGAAGCGAAAAATAAGCTCACTTATTTGCTGAAAAATATTCTGTCGATGTGGGATAGAGTTATTATTACACGAAATGGTAGAAACGATGCCGTGTTAATGAGCTACGATGAATATGAAAGCTGAGTAGAAACGCTCAGTTTGAGTGATGAAGAAAAACTAGCTATTTTTAATGGTCGGAAAGCCGTGGAAAAAGGTGAAAGTGCACTACTTGAAGATCTCATCTAAATACACATCTATTGAAAAATATATTATTAACTCCTCCAGCTCAAAAGGACTATAAGTCTTTAAAGAAGAAAAATCCTTCGGTTCATAACCGAATACTAACCAAACTTCAATATTTAAAAGAAAATCCTAAAATGGGTAAGCCCCTAGTTGGTTCATATAGAGGTGTTGGGCCATTAAGAGTAGGGACTTATCGAATTCAGTATGAAGTTATCAAGGATGAAATTCATATCTATTCAATCAAACAGAGAAAAGATGCATACCGTTAAATCCTCAACGAATATTTATTCTGAATAATTCATGAGCAAACGTACTAACTGAACTAAGTGCCTTAATAATTGTGGATAGAGAAATCACTACATTATGTGCACAGAGCAGGCGGGCGTCCTGTGGACAAAGCTGGTGAAATAGGAACATTAAAGAATTGGATGTTAAAGTGCTCAAAGCATATGTTTAGGCAAAGTTGATTCAAGTGTCATCAATTAAACCAAAGTTTTCACCACTGACTGTCTTCCTGCTGAAGGCAGGAGCTGTCTATGCTGTATGGCAGCTGCTGTATGACTACATCCTTCTGCCGGATGGCAGACTCGACACCTTCCTTAGCTTATCGGGAGTAAGACTGGCGGCTGGCACTCTTTCAATCCTGGGATGGGAGGTGGAATCTTCCGGACGTATCATCGCCATCTTCGGTTCCGACGGTGTAGAAATCCAGAATGGGTGCAACGGCTTGGAACTGCTGGGTCTTTACGCCGGCTTTATCATTGCCTATCCGGGACCCATGAGGAAGAGATTGCTCCTCTTGGCAGGTGGTCTGATACTCTTGTTCACTGCTAACATCTTTCGCATTGCCATCTTTGCACTTTCCAATGTCTACCTCCCTGAGCATTGGGAAAAGATCCACACTTATAGTTCTTATGTAATCTTTTATCCCTTAGTTTTAGGCTTGTGGTACCTATGGACAGTCATCAGCGATCAAGACATACTCTTTTCTGGCGGCGGGTTGTCCTCGGGCTGAGCGTATTCTCCCTGCTATACATCGGGGCTGTCAGACCTTTGCAATCCTTGCTCATCGAAAAAGTAATCTATCCTGCAGTAAATGACTTTGCACTCAGCTTCGAGAATATACGGCTCGAGAAAGATGTAGACGAAATTGATATAGTCACTCAATGGCCAAAGCCGGATCACCGGACAAAGATTGAGCTGCCCTTCAGCGGCTATGTCTGTCTGGCGCTGGCGCTATTCTGGACAGCAAAGAATCACAAACTGATCAAAATCCTGCTTCTCTACCAGCTTGCCCTGGTCATCCTGATGCCTATAGCCGGGTGGCTTATTCTCAATGGATACGGATGGGTGATCATATTGACCAACGTTCACGACAAAGTGTATAAGGCTCTGTTCATAATTATGGGACTGCTGGCTGTAAGGAGCACTGCCCGTTTCCTTATAAGGCAAGACACTGCCTGATCAGTTCTTTTCTTCATCCTGTGACAGCTTCTTACTGGCTTTAAAAAGAAATTCCCTCTCCGACTGGGAGAGACCATCGTATCCTACTTCATTGATTTTGTCTAGTATCTCGTCCACCTCGAGCCTAAGAGCTTCCCGTTTCTCTTTCTTTTTGTCATCGTAACGGCGCTTTATTTCATCTCTCCGGTATATCAGAAACCGGTTTATGGTGCTCCAGTTGATGTTTGAACGAAGGTAAATAAATCCGATGACCATCCCTGAAAGATGGGTCAGATGACTGACGCTCGATTGTTCAGGATTCAGACTGGAAAAGAAAGTGACTGTACCGATAAGAATTACCAGATATTTCACTTTAATAGGAATCAGGAAATAGAGGTAAACAAGCCTGTTTGGGAACAAGAGGCCGTATGCCAGCAGCACGCCATAAATGGCTCCACTGGCTCCGACAACTGGTATGGAAGAGCCCAAACTGAAAAGAATAGTGACCAGGCCGGATCCGACACCAGTAATAAAAAAGAACTTCAGAAACTCTCTCTTGCCCCAATACTTTTCCAGCTCCGAGCCAAACATCCAGAGCACAAACATATTTATCAAAACGTGCCAAATGCCTCCGTGGAAGAAAAGATACGTAAACGGCTGCCACAGCATCAGCTTTCCGAAAGTTCTGCTGGGAACAATCCCGAAAACCGAAAAGAGTAAATCTTCCATGCCAGAAAGAGACTGCAGGATAAAAATCAGGAAATTAATGGAAACGATAAGTTTGATAGCTTCCGTGAAGAGAGATGGGCGAAGGGGACTTCGAGCCCCCGGGTGGTTTTGATAACTAAACCTCACTGAACGTCGCTCCTGAACAACTCTTAACAAACTTAGTTGTTTCTTCCCACACGATTTCCTTGTCACAATCAGCCATGAGGGCATGTGCGGAAGTCTCAAAAGATAGCAATCGCTTATCCTCTGAAGAAATCCAGTCGTAAACGTATTGTCCATTTTCGTAAGGTACGGTAATGTCTGCCTTTGAGTGCATAATGAGGGTCGGACATGTTACCTGCCCAAGCTTCATCCGCACCCGCCAGGTTAGTTTCACCACTTCAGCTGCAGCTTTCATAGGATAAACTGAATAACCATAGAGTGACTGTGGACCGCCGTCGTTCCGATAGAACCGCTCCTTTTCCTCAAACTCTCTGAACGGAGCTACGAGTGGAGTCAAGTGAATTGTCCACCTTTTATGCTTAATAATAGGAGCATACAACACAATCCCTGGAAGCTCTCTTTCTATGGCAAGATTCAGCGTCAAAGCTGCGCCCATGCTGTATCCCACAACAAAAACTTTCTCCTTTTCTGCCGCCAGCAGTTCATAGCCTTCTCGTACGGAATCTATCCAATTCTGATAAACTTTTGTATTGCAATCCTCAGGAGATGTTCCGTGACCGGGAAGAAGATCTGCCACCGCTGTTATACCTTGGGATGCCATGTACTTTCCCAGCTCTGTCATCTCATAGGTGCTGCCGGTAAAACCGTGAATAATGTAACATGTCAATGGTCCATCAGCATCGAACCTGAAGCCCTCTGTGCTTATCTTCCGTTCAGGTTTGATCATGTAAGAACCTTTCCCATTACTTTTAGAGATCGCACATTCTGCACAGCATCAATATGATGTCTTAGATAACGGTCGAGGAATCCACCTACCTCGCCTCGGTCTCCTGCTTTCAGTTGCAGATTCAACGCATCCCCAAGTGACCCCTGTTTCAGCTTCTTGAGAAGACTGAGAGCCCTGGGTGAAATTGTACTTTCACCATTTCCCAGACAGTTGGTGCAAACAAGCTCCCCACGATCGTGAGAGAATACGCCACCATCCAGACTACCATCGCAATCTGGACAGGTGGAAAGGTTAGGACGGAAGCCAAAGAGCGAAAGAAATTTCATTTCGAAATGCCAGAATATCACATTGATGTTCCCTGTAGCATCATCAACCGCATTTAGAGTGTTCACCAAGAGTTCAAAAAGTTCCTCATGAGGCTCCTCACCGGTTACACCTTTATCAACCAGTTCTACAATGGCAAATCCGTAGGATATTTTCTTTACATCCCGCTTCAAGGCTAACCAGATATTAATGAACTCAGCCTTGGAGAAAATCTGGAGTTCACGTTTGGGATTCCGATAGAACGCCAGCGACAGATGATTCAGCGGTTCCAGATAGCCGCTGCGAAGGGTTTTACCCTTACGTACTCCCTTGCCGATCAGAGACAATTTCCCAAAATCCCGGGTGTAGCAGCGGGCGATTTTACTTGTATCTCCATAGGGAAAACTCTTTAGAATAACGGTATCAGTAATTTCGAGCGCCATGCCGTCAAAAAATTGGTTCAGTCAAAGAAAGAAGGCAACCTGTATTTAGTACGCCTTGGCGAAGATCACTTCGTGTTTCGCTGGCTTACCGGAGTAGATGCAAGTCAAACCTTTGGGGTTCTCATCGAAAGGTATAACGCGGATGGAGGCTTTGGTCTCTTCCTGAATGGCTGCTTCAGTTTCCGGGTCACCATCCCAACCACAACGGATAAATCCGCTATTACCTGCAATCTGCGCTTTGAACTCATCGTAACTCTCCACGGTTGTAGTATTCTCTTCCCTGAATTGGAGAGCCTGCTGAAACAGCCCTGACTGGATTTCTTCCAGCAGTTCCGGGATCTCTTCCACGAGGTTATTCCTTTCCACAAATAACTTTTCTCCTATATCCCGTCGTACTACTACCGCACTCCTTTTTTCCATATCCCTTGCACCAACTTCAAGGCGGAGCGGAACACCCTTCATCTCCCACTCATTGAACTTGAACCCGGGTGATACTGTCAGACGATCGTCTATATGAACTCGTACATCATTTTCATTCAAAGCAGTCAAAGGTGCATCCAAGTATTCCTTGATGGCAGAAAGGTCCTCGTCACTTTTTCCAATGGGTACTACCACAACTTGATGAGGAGCGACAGCCGGCGGGAGCCGAAGACCTTTCTCATCGCCATGAACCATAATGAGTGCACCGATGAGCCTTGTGCTGACTCCCCAGCTCGTGGCGAAAACATGTTCCAGCTTATTATCCTCTGTCTGGAATGTAACATCAAACGCTTTGGCAAAGTTCTGTCCAAGATTATGGCTCGTGCCAGCTTGAAGAGCCCGTTTATCTCCCATCATCGCTTCAATACAGTATGTATGTACCGCACCGGCAAACTTCTCCGCTTCACTCTTTAATCCCGTAAGCACCGGGATAGCCATCACATCTTCTGCCACTTCCCGGTAAATATCAAGAATACGGCGAGCTTCCGTTTCAGCTTCCTCAGCAGTAGCATGTGCAGTGTGTCCCTCTTGCCATAAGAATTCAGTCGTCCGGAGAAACAGGCGTGTTCGCATCTCCCACCGCACCACATTTACCCATTGATTGATGAGAATGGGAAGGTCGCGGTACGACTGAATCCATTTCTTATACATGGCCCAAATGACTGTCTCTGATGTGGGCCGGACAATCACTTCCTCCTCGAGTTTCGATTCAGGGTCAACTATAAGATCAGTACCATTAGGATCAGCCATCAGCCGATGATGTGTAACAACAGCGCACTCCTTAGCAAAGCCCTCCACGTGCTCCGCCTCTCTGCTGAGGAACGACTTGGGTATAAAAAGTGGGAAATACGCATTAACGTGACCAGTCTCCCGGAAACGGCGATCGAAAGCTTCTTTCAAGCTGGTCCAGACAGAATAGCCGTATGGGCGAATGACCATTGTCCCTTTCACAGGACCATAATCCGCCATCTCCGCCTTGGTTATTACGTCTGTGTACGAGCGGGCATAATCTTCTTTTCTGGATGTAACGCCTTTAGACATATTCTTAATCAATCAGGTTGGGGAATTTAGGAGGGGGCATCAGCGCTTTCAATGAATTATTTCTCAGATAATAATAATCTTAGGGAGTGAAATAAGTATTGGTCTTCCTCCTGTCTTCTTAGATTTACTAACATGATATCCAAACCAGAATTGAAGCGTCTTACCAGCCTCCATCACCGGAAATACCGGGAGCTGCATGGACAGTATCTCCTGGAAGGTTTGCGGCTTTTAAAAGAGGCGCTCTCTGCTGAAGTACACATCTCTAAGTTGTGGCATGTTCCCGAAAATGAACAGAGCGAGTCTCAGCGGGATATTCTACAAGCTGCGAAACAAAAAGGTATTCCAACTATTGAGACAACAGCCAATAAATTGCAGAGGATATCGGATACAGTCCATCATCAGGGAATCATTGGATTAGCTGATCTTCCAAAAGTAACCTCCCTAAGTGCATCTGTTGATAAATCAGTCCTTTACCTTGAGGAAATCCGCGATCCTGGGAATCTCGGCACTATCCTCAGGACAGCCTGGTGGTTTGGGATTGAACATGTTGTACTTTCTCCTCAATGTGCTGATCCATACAATCCCAAGGTGGTCAGGGGCGGGATGGGAGCCCATTTCAACCTCCTAATCCATCTCCAGCAAAGACTGAGGGAACTGGCCGAACTCGGACATACTATCCTTGCAGCGGATCAGAATGGGAAGCCTTTGACATCAGCTCAAGTTCATGATAAACCTTTCTGCCTCGTAATGGGAAGTGAAGCCCATGGTATCTCTGACGATACTTTGGCATTAGCCAATGAAATCATAGCTATCCCTATTTACAGTGGGGCAGAATCGCTCAATGTGGCTGTTGCAACGGGGATTCTCCTGTTTGCCCTGACTCAAAACCACTGAAGCTCCCCGTTTGGTTTTCCACCGGAGAAACCGTAATTTAGATTGATAGAGTAGAGCACCAAATAAGATGGCAAATGAGCAGGAAAACAATGAACCCGGAGATCAAAATCGGGACAGTCTTTGGTATTGTCATCCTGGCGCTGATAGCGTCTGGATTTGTAGCTGCTATTCTGCTCCTTGGTCTGGAGCCATTTGCTGACCCCGAAATAGCTACTTCTCTTTCGATCTTTCTTGGCGAAGCTTTCCTCTTTCTGCCTGTCTTTCTCTTTATCCAAAGCAGAAATGCTAACCTTCAAGAAATATTTAGACTTAAACCCATCTCCTTACCCGTATTACAGGCAACAACTATCCTCTCCATTGGCATCACCGTCATTGTTGACGAGCTGGATCGGATAATCGGAATTATCCTGCCTCCACCCGATTTCTACTTGGACCTTATTGAGAACGTAAGGATGGAAAATCCCCTGGCATTGTTCATTTTATTCCTGGGTGGAGTGGCTGTAGCTGCAGTCGTTGAGGAAATGATTTTTCGTGGATTCTTACAACAGCACCTCGAAAGAATATGGAAGGATATAACCAAGGCTGTTCTCGGAACTGCCCTCTTTTTTGCTGTAATTCACTTTAACCTATGGTGGACCATTCAGATATATTTCCTGGGTATTCTCTTGGGATACCTCGCATGGAGGACAAATTCTGTCTTTCCCAGCATTATACTCCACTCAATTAATAATACGATGGCAATGGTTTCCGCTAATTGGGGCTATAATTTTGAGTCATGGTACAGTTGGTATGGGCATGTCAATCCGTTTATTCTTCTTATAGCTTTCGGTCTTATCTTCATTGGATACACACGCTTCGAGAGCGCAGTAACGGCATCATCCACACAGCTGGATATATCAGAGGAAGAATCATGAACATGACAAAAACGTATAGGAAAGAGATGCTCCATGCAGAGGTAAACGTCCTTCTGGACACGTTCAGAAGACTTCTCCGGCGTCGGGCTCGAACAAACTTGGAAAAGCTGGTTCGTAAAACACACCCTGCTGACCTCGCCCTTATCTTCCGCCACTTTTCTGATGAAGAGCGCCAACAGGTATTCACTATTATCCAAAAAACTGAAAACGTCGGGGAATTTCTTACGGAATTAGATGAATCTATTGTACAAGTACTTCTGGAACCTCTCGATGCCAATAAAGTGGCTATCTTCCTGGAAGAAGTAAGTGCCGATGACAGGGTTGACATTCTAAATCTGCTGTCGGAAAAAAAGGCAAGCGCGATACTGAAGGCTTTCGACAGGGAGGAATCGGAAGAGATAGAAGAACTCATGTCGTATGCGCCTGACACGGCGGGGGGAATCATGTCTGTTGATCCTTTCTCCCTGCCGGAAAACACGACCGTACCTGAAGCAATTACAAATATACAGTCGTCTGAAGATGCTGAGATGGTCTTCTATCTCTACGTCAGGGACGAGTACGAAAAATTGACAGGTGTTGTGTCCCTGCGTGATCTTGTTATTGCTCCTCCCGACACAACACTGCAATCCATTATGCAGACGAATGTGGTTTCTGTCACTACTGGTACAGACCAAGAGGAAGTAGCCCGGCAGGTATCTCGATATAATCTGCTGGCAATTCCGGTCGTAGATGCAGATAATACACTCTTGGGAATTGTCACTGTAGATGATATTGTAGACGTCATCCGGGAAGAGGCAACAGAGGACTTCCTCCAGATGGCTGGTATCGGAAGGGATCGAGAGATTCTGATGAAGTCCACATGGGAGAATGCTCGATTACGCCTACCGTGGCTCTTCGCCAGCTGGATCGGTGGAACCGCTGCAGCTTACATCATCGGATGGTATCAGGAGACACTTACGAGTATAGTTGCTCTGGCAGCTTTCATACCCGTGATTGTGGGAATGGGTGGTAATATAGGTACACAATCATCCACAATCATCATTCGTGGGTTCGCAACAGGAAGAGTTCAACTGGCTCAGGTAGGTAAGATTATCTTCAAGGAAATTAGAGTCGGTGTGCTGCTTGGAGTATTCTATGGAATCCTCCTTGGATTTGTCGCCTATTTCAAATTCATTGATATACCGGATCCATTGAGTCTTGGTCTGGTTGTGGGCCTGGCTATTCTCACATCAATGTTAATAGCTACTTCCATAGGAACACTTGTACCCATTTTCCTGAGGAGACTCGACGTAGATCCGGCTATTGCATCCGGACCCTTCGTCACAACATCCACTGATGTCTTGGGCATCCTTCTCTATTTCATCATCGCTAATCTACTTTTACAGACATTTTAGGGAAAATTGCTGGGAACAATATTCCTATTCGTCATCGGCCTCTATTGCGCCGCCATTCTGCTCTTTATCACAGGTCTGTTCAAAAAAGATACTGCTAAAACAGAAAATAAGCCGTTCGTATCAATTATCATTCCGGCAAAGAATGAAGAGATTAATATCGGTGGTATCCTTAGTGACCTTAAGAATCAAACATACCCTGAAGATTTATTTGAGGTCATCGTTATTGACGATGAGTCAACGGACAATACAGCAGAAGTCGTAAATGATTTCTTTGGACATATCCCAGGTCTTAAACTACTGACTACAACCGGGATAGAATCATCTCTTCGTTATAAAAAGCGTCCTCTTGATCTTGGTATCCGTCAATCCAGTGGTGAGATACTTCTCCTGACTGATGCAGACTGCCGTGTTTCACCTAACTGGATTACAGCTATGGTTTCCTGTTTCACAGAGAATACTGGGATGGTTATAGGTTTTTCGGAAGCCTCCCCGGTTACTACTATGATACAAAAACTGGAGGCACTGGACTTTCTAATGCTGCTGAGCGCTGCTCGAGGATCTGCTGCCCTTGGAGCCCCTTACGCCTGCACAGGACAGAATCTTGCATACCAGCGAAGAGCTTTTGATGAAGTTGGGGGGTTTTCTGCCTTCGCTTCTCAGGTTGGCGGGGACGATACACTTCTGATGCAGCAGATTAAACAGAAAACATCTTGGCAAATTGTGTTCTCTTCCAACCCTGACAGTTTTGTGACAACTGTACCTCAAGAGACATTATGGGGCTTCATCACGCAGCGTATTCGCTGGGCAGCGGATACACTCCTTGTATGGAAAACCGATCCACTTTTCTTTGTCATCATCGTTGTAACATTCTGCGCAAACCTGCTTTCATTGATTTTCCCCTTGATACTTATTAAAAACCATATACTTTTGCTTGCTGTTGGTTGTGGCCTCAGTGCCAAATTCACAGTTGAAGGAATACTCATGATGAAAGGGACATCGCTTTTCAACCGTCAAAATATTCGGCCCTACTTCCTGCCATGGTTCATCCTGCAGATTCCGTATATCTCTGTCATGGGGCTCCTCAGTTTCTTTGGCAATTTCCTCCCATGGGGAGGCAGGCAGAACCGATGATCTTCCTGACAGTCATAGCCGGCATATACTTTCTGCTGCTGGTCTGGTTTTCAATGGGCCTTCTTCGTGAAAGCAGAATTGTTCCCCAACCGAAAAAACCAACTAATCCCAACGTGTCTATACTAATTGCTGTCCGCAATGAAGAGAAAACCATAGGTAAACTCCTTAACCAATTGAGCCATCAGGACTATCCTGAGGATAATTATGAGATCATCGTGGTGAATGACCGGTCAACTGATTCCAGCGGTACTATCATTTCCGAACAGTGCAGTAAAGATGATCGCATTAAGTGCTTAGATATTGACCAAGTACCTCGTGGCTGGGCACCCAAGAAGTGGGCTCTCAACTCTGCTGTCCAGGCATCCAGTGGAGAGATACTGCTTTTCACGGATGGTGACTGCAGCGTGGGACAGTCGTGGATTTCCACCATGATTACCCGTTTCGAGGATGAGTCCATCGGGATGGTTTCCGGTCCCAGCCCTCTTGTCTCACCTGATTCCGGTACGATAAAAGACATGCTTCTCCTCGACTCATTGGCACAGGATGCCCTGGCTGCTGGGGCGATGGCCAGAGGGATTCCCCTCACTTGCAGCGGACGGAATCTCGCTGTCAGGTGGAAGGCTTTTGATTCAGTGGGTGGTTATGAAGAATTGAGAGATGTTCTCTCCGGGGATGATGACCTGCTCATGCACCGATTGACGGGCAATGGATGGAGAATTAAGAACATCCTGATACCAGAAGCAACAGTTACTAGTCCTCCTCCATCTTCACTCAGTGCCTTCATGCAGCAGCGGCTGCGGTTTGCATCCAAGGGATTCCTCTATTACGGAATGCCGGAAACCAGTCTTATATTCCGGCTGATGCTGCCTTTTCTTTGGGCCCTAAATCTCTCTGTACTTACTGGGCAAATTACAGCTTTATTTACACTCCAAGCAGAATGGCTGCTGCCGTGGTTTATCAAGATGTCAGCGGATGGGACGCTTATAGGTCTTTCCAGTCGTATCATGGGAAAACGTTTTTCCCCTCTTACATTCCTGCTTGCCGAACTGTGGCACAGCTTGTATGTTGTAATGTTTGGCGCCCTAGGACCTTTATTACCAGTCCGGTGGAAGGGACGATCTCAGAATGATCTATGACATGAATAGCGAATGCTTTTACGATGAGAAACCTCTATTCAACTGATAGGAGATTGTAACGGTGGAGAAAATTCAGAATAACAATCCAATTAATGAAGAAAATAAGAACAGAAAGAAACCCAAGGATAGAAAAGCTATGTTCATCGCCCTGGGCCTGGTTGTTCTTCTCATCCCAATTCTAATATTCCTTGGAGTACCAAAAGAGATAGTCGCACTTATTACTGTAATCTTAGCTTTTTTTACAAAGGCGTTTGCCGGGTTGGCGGTGCTTATTTCCATGGTACCCATCATTGGACCGCTCATTGTCAAGGTGCTCTCTATTCCTTTCTTCTGGCTGGTAAACGCACTTGGGTACTTTATTTCTGTGCTGGCTATCAAAAAAGGTTATACAAAGCAGGTTGTCAGATCCCGAGTACTTACGCTGGCGGTATTGGTGGGAATCGTTCTAGGCTACATACTGGGACACCTTCTCCCTCTCTATTGATACTGGGAAACGAATTAATCATTTGGAATCCCTGAAATAATCCTGAAGACTTCTCACCTGTAATCCCCGGCGCTGTAGTGTCCGGATTCCTCTCACAGCAGCTTCTGCCGCAGAAAGAGTTGTGATCGCCATTATGCCCTTTTGAATACAGGTACGCCCTATGGCTTCTTCATCATAACGCGACTGCTTACCCAACGGTGTGTTGATCACCAGTTGAATGTCTCCGTTCTTGATTCCATCTACTACATTAGGTCGTCCTTCTCCCACTTTAAATATGGATTGAGCAGGGATGCCGTTACGTCTCAATTCCCGTGCAGTCCCAGCTGTGGCAATAATCTCAAAATCCATCTCAGAAAGATCACGTGCGATGGGAATAGCATTCATTTTATCCTGATCATTAACCGATAAAAACACACATCCGTTTTCTGGAATCACATTGCCGGCACTTATTGTAGCTCGCCGGAACGACCCCCCAAACGTGGGTGAAATCCCCATGACTTCCCCAGTAGATTTCATCTCCGGACTCAGAAATATGGACTCTGCCGGAAATTTGTTAAACGGCAACACTGCTTCTTTAACAGCAATATGATTGATGTCATCCCACGCCATTAAATCCATATCTTTCAATTTTTCCCCTACTGCCAACTTCACAGCAATTCGAGCCAGAGGAACGTCGGTAGCCTTACTGACAAAAGGAACTGTCCTGCTGGCTCTGGGGTTAACTTCCAAGACAAACACCTGCTTATTCTTATAAGCAAATTGCAGGTTAATTAGCCCTTTTACATTCAATTCCAGGGCGAGAGATTCAGTAATGCGGATTATCTCTTCCATAGCATCGGTTGTTATCCGATAAGGGGGAAGGACACAGGCAGAGTCACCGGAATGGATTCCGGCTTCTTCGATGTGCTGCATAATCCCTCCGATGTGAACCATCTCGCCATCGCACAAAGCATCTACATCAAATTCGAAGGCGTCCTCCAGAAATTCATCTATCAGGATCGGGTGTCCTTCCGTTACATCCGCAGACCGGGCAATGTAGTCAATCAGCTGTTCTTTTGAATAAACTATTTCCATCGCTCTGCCTCCCAACACATAGCTGGGGCGGGCTAAAACCGGATATCCAATTTGTTCGGCAACTTCAACAACTTCATCGAGTGTTTTGCCCGTTCCGTATTTTGGACAGGTCACATTCAGCTTATCCAGAATGCGGCCGAATTTCTCCCTGTCTTCCGCAAGGTCAATACTCTCTGGCGAAGTACCTATTATCTGTGCGCCCGCATTAGCCAGAGCATTAACTATCTTCAGCGGCGTCTGCCCACCAAACTGAACTACTACACCGTCCGGCTTTTCAAATTCAACAATATTTAGCACATCTTCAAAAGTAACCGGTTCAAAATAAAGACGATCTACCAAGTCAAAATCTGTACTCACAGTTTCCGGATTGCAATTGACCATGATTGTTTTATACCCTAAATCCTGAAGACCAAAAACAGCCTGGACACAGCAGTAGTCAAACTCAATCCCTTGGCCGATGCGATTTGGACCTCCGCCGAGAATCATCACCTTTCCGCTGTATCCTTTGGATTTGCCTTTTAATGGAGCTATTTCATTCTCCTCATCGTAAGTGGAATAACAGTAGGGCGTTTTGGCTTCAAATTCAGCAGCACAAGTATCCACAACCTTATAAGAAGGATAAACATGTTTATCCTTCCGCAGGTTGCGTATTTCTAATTCCGTTTTCCCGATCATTCGACCTATCTGTCTGTCAGAAAATCCGTTCTGTTTTAATTCCAGTAGAGACTCATTGCTATGTGTCTCTACTATTTTCTTAATTTGACGTAAAAACCATCGATCAATTTTGGTTACTTCAAAAACATCTTCAACAGACTCTTTCTCCAGAAAGGCTTGACGGACTTTCAACAGTCTAAAAGCTGATGCGTACCTCAAGGTAGACATATCCAATGATCTTGCCCGGCTCACATCCAAGTCGCCTTCAGCAGGTAGTTTCGGTTCCAGTCCATCCAATCCAACTTCTAATGATCTGAAGGCTTTCTGCAGACTTTCCCTGAATGTCCGCCCGATAGACATTACCTCACCCACACTTTGCATCTGCACGCCCAAACGGCCGGTAGCCGACGGGAATTTCTCAAAATCGAATCGAGGGACTTTTGTTACCACATAATCAATCGTTGGCTCAAACGCCGCAAGTGTCTTCCCGGTGATGTCGTTTGGAATCTCATCCAGCGTGAAGCCAACGGCAAGTTTAGCAGCTACCTTAGCAATGGGAAATCCGGTCGCCTTACTGGCCAGAGCAGATGAGCGGCTTACCCTCGGATTCATTTCTATAATGACCATACGGCCATCCTCAGGATTTACCGCAAACTGTACATTAGATCCACCCGTTTCAACTCCAATAGTACGCAGGCAGAGAATTGCCCAGTTGCGCATCTGCTGGTATTCCTTATCAGTTAGAGTCATGGCTGGCGCCACTGTTACTGAATCACCCGTGTGCACGCCCATAGGATCAACATTTTCGATGGAACAGATTATTATGGCATTGTCCGCTTTATCCCGGATGACTTCCAGCTCGAACTCTTTCCAACCCAAAAGGGATTCTTCCATCAACACTTCTGTGATAGGACTGGCGTGAAGCCCATTCTCCAGCAATTCCTGAAACTCTTCGCTATTGTATGCAACGGACCCGCCAGTACCACCCAGTGTAAAAGATGGGCGGATGATGATGGGAAAGCTCATGGATTCCAGTATCTCTTCCGCTTCCTGCCATGAATGAACAAAACAACCTTTGGGAGTATCGATGCCTACCGCATCCATGGCTTTCTTGAATCTTTCCCGGTCTTCTGCCTTTTCTATGGCATCCACCTGAGCGCCAATCAATTGAACGTTGTATTTATCCAGTATTGCCTTCTTGTGCAGATCCATGGCCAGGTTCAGTGCTGTCTGACCCCCTACTGTCGGTAGAATTGCGTCAGGATGTTCCTTTTCGATTACAGCTGAAACATACTCCGCAGTGATGGGCTCGATGTAAGTGGCATCCGCCAAGTCCGGGTCTGTCATAATAGTAGCCGGATTGGAATTCACAAGTATAACTCGATAGCCTTCATCCTTTAGTGCCCGGGCGGCCTGTGTGCCTGAATAGTCAAACTCGCATGCTTGTCCTATAACGATTGGGCCAGCACCAATTATCAATATGGATTCTATATCTGTTCGTTTAGGCATAATATTTTCTGATACAAAGAAGACACTCTAATTGGAATATTGGATTAATAGAATAATGGATTGTTGTGGTAATAGGATTGTTTAGTAATCCAAAAATCCATACAGCCATTTTATTTCTCTGTGGCTATTCATTAAACAATTCATCATCCAATCCTGTGTTGATTTTATATTTATGGAACTCCATCCTAACACTGCCTTGAGCATCTGTTTCCCCTTCAGTGAAATCATGTCGATCTCCGAAAGGACCCTCAGATGGTCTTCTGTATGTCATTCCTCTTAGGGCTGATGTATGAATCAGAATCTCTGTTACCATAGGCAGAAAGATCCCTTCATCATATTCTGCATAAACTGATGATACTGAAATAGCATCGAGAGAATCTATTTGCGTCTCGGAGTGACCTATGACCCATCTTTCGCTGTCTATCCACATTGTGATAGTCACATCCATTCCCATGTCTGAGCCGCTTCCTCTCCATGAGCCTAACGGCAATGAGTCTTGGTTTATGTTTCCTGACATAACCCAATACAGTCGTGCACCCCGTTCTTCCTGTCGAAGCACACGGGTGGAATCCAGCTCAGTCAGAAGTTCTACAGCAGAGCCTCCTAAACCGGTTTTGGGAACAATTGCAAAACCATCCGTTTCTATCTTTATCTTATCAGGCTGTTTATAATAAAATCTTAACTTCTTACTGGGCATGCGGACTTTGGGCATCTCTACTTTTAGTTCAACTGTTGCTGAGTAATCCTCTACTTTCTGGAATTGAGTAGTAACGTTGCTAACGATCTCCTCTACCGTAGGAAGTTCAGGTTCGCTGCTTTGAAGACTAATAATCATACCGAGGAGGACGAGCCCTATTCTTTTTAACATATTTTTAGTCATGTACGTATATCCTTTCGCATGAAAACAGTAAAACCGATACCTGAGAATGCCAAGGTGTAGAGTCCCAGTATCAGCAGACTTTTTCCAATCTCATTCCATTGGAGGGGATCTTGGAAGGCAAGATTCCAGATATCAATATAGTCTGTGAAGAGATAGGGACTGACATTTTCGAACAGGTCCAGTGGAATAGTAGCAACTGCAAGCCCAATAATCACAATAGCCATGGATCCGATAACCGGCCCGATTCCATTGTTCACCATAGCCGAGAACATGAAACAGAGGGACGCCACAACAAAGAGAGCAACAGCCGCAAAGAGAAATGCAAGCGCAAAGCGGGCCCAGGCCATTTCTGCAGAGAGAATCAGAATTCCTTCGTCAAAGACAACTAAGTCTCCTGTACCCAGCCAGATTGAACCTAAACCCAAACTCATAATAGCGAAAAACCCGATTAGTGCCAGCGTGTAGAGATAAGTTGCTATCAGTTTGGATAGCATAACCTTGAACCTCGAAACCGGTCGGGTGAGATAAATACGAAGGGTCCCGGCGGCTCCCTCACCGGCTACCACATCACCCGCTACTAGAGTTACCAAGAAGGGAATGTGAACCCAGAGAAAATTCATCACCAGATAAGTGGCAAGGAAACCGTTGAACACAGAACCAACAACTATAAAGCTATCCTGAAGCTGACTTGTCATATCGTCGTGAATCTCACTGCCCCCCACACTAAATCCCCACATTACGAGGGGCATGAGAACGGCGATAGCAATAAAACCTATATAGCTCCGCCACTTAGATGATATTTTAATCAGTTCATTTTTTATCAGTAAAACCATCATTCTCAAATTACTTTCTCTCCTGTCAGGGAGAGAAAGTAATCTTCCAGTGAAGTTCGGGGCACAATAGCATCTACTGCGATTTCATTCTCAACCAAGGCCTTCGTCACTTTAGAAAGATCCGTCGGGGCTACAGCGGTTTTAATCACTTTATCTTCAACGCTTAACTGAGTAACAAAGTCTAGGCCTTCCAGTACTTTTTTCGCCTTATCAACGGGTCTGGCTCTAATCTCTGTTCGGAACAAATTGGTTTCAGCTAAGAGTTGGTTCACACTTCCTGCTGCTACCAGCTGACCCCTGTTCAAAATGGCCATGGCTGCACACGTTTGTTCCACCTCATGTAGAAGGTGCGATGAGAGGAATATAGTTATCCCTTCTTCCGCAAGTCTGACAATGAGCTCCCGAACCTCCTTCATGCCTTGGGGATCCAGTCCGGTGGTAGGTTCATCCAGAATGAGGAGTTTGGGCTCGTGCAGGAGAGCCTGTGCAATCCCCAGACGCTGCTTCATTCCATGGGAGTAAGTTTTTACTTTGCTCTCCGCCCTGGGGAGCAATCTGACAATATCGAGTACCTCGTCAATCCTTTTTTCAGAACCACCCCCCAGGCGAGCTAAAATCTCCAGGTTTTTTCGTGCAGATAAATTTTTGTAAAAGGCAGCTTCTTCAATTAAAGCACCCACTCCATGCAGAGCACCATTCTTTTGAATGTTAACAGACTTGCTGAAAATCTCCACATCACCACCATCTGGCTTTATCAATCCTAAGGCCATGCGTATAGTCGTGGACTTTCCTGCCCCATTTGGCCCAAGGAATCCAAAGATTTCACCTGCCTGCACATCAAAACTGAGACCATCAACGGCTTTAATCTCCTTGAAGGTCTTGCTGAGGTTTTTTATGCTGAGCACTACATTATTGGCAGCTTTCATTAGCGATACTCCGTCATCAATTCCGTAAATTGCTTGAACAGATATCGTGAATCGTGGGGTCCCGGCGCCGCTTCAGGATGGTACTGAACCGAAAATGCCGGGATGTCCTTGCAGCGAATACCTTCCGAGGTGTTGTCATTCAGGTTAATATGCGTGGGAATTACGTTTTCCGGCAGACTATCCAAATCTACAGCAAATCCGTGGTTCTGGCTGGTGATTTCTACAATGTCCCTCTCCAGATTTTTTACAGGATGATTAATCCCGCGATGTCCAAACTTCAGTTTGTATGTCTTCGCCCCCAACGCCAATGATAGAATCTGGTGCCCGAGACAAATCCCAAAAATGGGTTTTCTGCCCAACAACTCTTTCACCACATCAATGGCATATATGACCGCAGCCGGATCACCGGGACCGTTGGAGAGAAAGATGCCGTCCGGTTTTGTATCAAGTATCTCAGAAGCAGTGGCAGTTGCAGGAAAAACAGTAACATCGCAGCCGTGCATAGTCAAGAGGCGCAAGATGTTCCACTTGATGCCGTAGTCCAAGCAAGCTACTTTCAATTGCGGATTGCCCTCAGGGTGCTGTGCACGGATTTTGGATTGTGAAACATTACGAGTTTTCTCAATTCCGCTTTCGCCGCTTCCCACCACTTTCTCCCATCGATACGACTGCTCACAAGTCACCTTTGATGCAAGATCAAGGCCTGTCATGTCAGGGATTTGTTTCGCTTTCTTCAGTAAAGAGTCTTCGTCAAAATCTAAGGTTGAAATAATTCCATTCATTGCTCCTTTATCTCGGATGTGTCTGGTCAGAGCCCGAGTGTCTATCCCCTGGATTCCGACAATACCCGCTTCCCTGAGGTAATCGCCCAGGGATTGTGTGGCTCTGTAATTGGATGGCAGCTCCGTCTCTTCCCTTACCACAAATCCTGCCACTCGAATTCGGTCTGATTCCACATCTTCAGGATTCACACCATAGTTACCGATGTGGGGAGAGGTCATGGTGACGATCTGCCCGCAGTAGGATGGATCGGTGATTATCTCCTGGTACCCGGTCATTCCTGTGTTGAAGCACACCTCGCCAGCTGTTTCACCTTCACTCCCAAAGCCCCAACCCCTGAAGAGACGTCCATCCTCCAAGAGTAGGATCGCCGGCTTCTTGTCTGTCACTTCGTCCCCACGGTCAGTGCAACAGTCCCCATGTTAAACCTGATAGTATACTCATCCCTGAATCCCACATCTTGAAAGAGATGCCGCATCTGCGCAGCCGAGTGAAATGCTTCTATGGTATCAATCAGATAGCGGTATGCTGGCAGTTCACTGCGGACAAGGAGATTCCCCAATGGTGTAACGATCAGGCGAAAGTAGAGCCAGCTCACAGTTCTCATGATACCGCTATCCGGCCGGCAGAATTCCAGAAAACCCAGCCGTCCACTAGGCTTCAACACCCGCCGGATTTCGCTTAGTCCCTGCCGTAAATCAAGAAGATTCCTCCCTACAAATCCCGCCACGACTCCATCGAAGGAATCCTCACTGAACGGGATATCTTCACCATCTGCTGCAACGAAGGATAACCAGTCGGCATTATCTCCCGCCTTTTCTTTCATCTGATCCAGCATTTCTGGAACGAGATCCAGCGCAACAACTTCTACATCAGCATGTTTTCTGACAGCAAAAGCAAAATCGCCTGTACCAGCGCCAAAATCAAGTATCTTGTCACCTGATTGGAAGTCTAAAGCTCTCGCTGATTTCTTTCGCCAGCGGATATCACTGCCCAGACTAAAAAGATGATTAAGTAAATCATATCGCGGACTCACATGCCGGAACATATCCGCCATATCACGCTTCGATTCTATAAAAAAAGAGCCCCTGTAGTGGGGCTCTTTGGTGGTAGTTCTTATCTTGCTCAAGTTTTATAGAACCGTTCCAAGAAAGTATCCAAGTGCCAGCAAAAGCCCCACAGAAAGGTGCGTTCCGATGGTTGACACATTTACCATGAGAAGCTCGTACGGCAGTTTCTGCCGGTCGGCATCTTTTTCTACCCATCGCTGCAGCCATTCTGCTCCCATCTTCATAGCCTTCCTTGCCAGCAGGAAGGGCAGCATGGCGATGAGTACCCACGGAGTAGAGAAGTCCGAATTCACTGCTCCGGCTACACCCAGTCCGAGGATAGACAGGAACGTCACATAGAGAGACGCCTTGTAGATGGCGAACGGTTTGTTGTAGTTGGCAATTTCGCTGCCTTCTGCCGTTCTGACAATCCACGTACGCTTGCCCACTGCCCTGTCAGCGCTGAAGTCTTGGAAGCCGTTGATAAAGAGGATCAATGCCACCATAATTGCCACCGGGATAGACGCTACCAGAACCGGAAGGAAATTCCACTCAGCCGCAGGCATAAGTGCCTGCTTCTGGACATAGTGAGTGCCGAGAGCCATTACGGGGCCGAATCCGAGCATTACGGCAATATCGCCGAAACCGTTGTAGCTGAGCCGCAGGGGAGCACCTGTGTAAAAGATCCCCAGAGCCACGCCGGCTATGCCGAACCAGAGGAGCGGACTGACTGCCAATGGCGCACCGTGAAGCTGAGCATTCAAATTCAGACCAATAGCAACCGCCCCGCCGAACATCACTGCCGCCAGAATAAACACTTTGGACGGCGACATAAGTCCGGCCTGAATCATGCGAGAGCCGCCGTTGAAGGGACTGAACAGTTTATTGGATTCGTCATTCCGTGTCATATGATCGGAGTAGTCGTTTGCGGTATTCGTTCCGGCATGTGCAAGAATTGCACCTAAGAGCGTCAACCAGAATAGTCCCCTGTTGAAAGCCCCAAAGTTGTAGTAGGCCACAGCCGCTCCCAGCGCCACAGGGGCAATAGTTGCCGTGAAGAACGGCGCCCGGACAGCCCTCAGGTAAAGCCCTACCTTTCGCAGAGCACCCTTGACTATGGATGTTACCAAGGACTCCTGATTCTCCGGAAACTCCCGCCACTCGAACTGGTTTTCGTCGTAAAAGTCCACATACTTGATGGTTGTAGGCTTGATCTTGTAATAACCGATTACTTTGTTCTTCTTCAGGAATTCGTCTTCCATATAATCCTTGAAAGCTTTCGTCACTTCCAAAATCATTTTGTAGGCTTTTTCCATTTCTTCCGGATCCTTCACCTGCTGAGTCCGGCCTTCAATCTGCAATCCCTTGATCCCTTCTGTACCATCGGGACGTACCACACACTGCACCTTTGGATTAACGCGAATCTGTTCCGCCTTGCGGGTAGGATTGAAGGTAAAGAAGTATATGTCGAAACCATCGTTAGCAAAAAAGACGTTAGCTGCAGAAGAATTCCCCCCCACCGATGTTCCGAGGGTAAGGAAATCGGCCTCATCCAACATCTGGAGAATCTTCTCATCAAGAGTGTTATTCATTTCGCCTCCCAGACTTAAACTCCGTAAATTATCGAAGGCAAATTTATGGCTGGGGAATGACTCCCCCAAAGCCAAAATCCCCGCATAGTGGTGATTTTCAAATAAGAAACGAGGTAAGTGTGAATATCCTGGTACTGCACGGTCCTAACCTGAACCTGTTGGGACTCCGTTCTAAGCAAATTGGTGAACGGGTAACATTGGACAAGATCAACCTGGCTCTCCGCCAGAAAGCCCGGGAATTAGAGGCAACCCTTAAGATCCTGCAGACACATGACACCGCTAAAGCCATCACCTTTCTCCAGCGGAATCGAAACTGGGCTGATGGACTCCTCTTCACTCCCGGTCCCTGGGCTCGCTGCCAGTATGATATCTTAGATACGCAGAAACTTACCGGTATTCCCTTCGCAGAGATATTTTTCACAGATGAGTTCTACCCCGACCGGTACCAAGATGGCTCGATCTTTTCGGAAATTGCCGCCGTCACTCACAGCGGGCACCCTCTTGAGATCTATCCAGAAGCTCTGACCGCACTTTATGAAGTTATCACTAGAGAATCCTCTAAAGGATAGTTACCTCCACCTACTGCTACTGGCAGGACTAGTACTTTACATCCTCTCCGGCTGCGCACAGCCACCTCCACCCCAGCCTGAAGCACCGCAACCGCCAACTAAAGAACCTGAACCAGTCGAGGTCCCAGAGCCGGAACCTGATGTCACAGCCGTTGAGGATATAGAAGCCGAGCCAGAACTCTCACCCGAATCTCTTGTAACTCCGAAACCTCAACCTCCCCACTCTCCTAAGCCCGAAGAAATCGTCCTCCCTCCTGTCATCATACAGGATACCATCCATGTGGAATACGTGGTCTTTCCCGGCTTGTCATCCTCTACCGACGATTTCTCTTATCTAAACAATCTGCAGTTCCTCTACCCCTGCAAAGGTGTCCCCCTGCCGGAAGAATCGTGGCTGCTCCCCAACGCACCCCGAAGCTACCGCTACGGCATCCACCGCGGGATTGACTTCGTGGTCAACTACAGTAGCGAAGTGCGAGCTGTGGAGAGCGGGACTATCATCCGGGCTGACCACCATTTCAAGGAATTCAATCCTGATTTCAGGGAGGAACTGCTTGCAGAAGCCGCCGCCATTGGGAGAACACCATCGGACATCTTCAACAACATCCTCGTGGGACAGAGTGTTATCATTGACCACGGCACAGAGCTGGTCTCCGGAAAGCGGCTCATCTCCCTCTACGCGCACCTCTCGCATATTGACAGCGATATCCAAGTGGGTAGGAAGGTAGTGCGAGGTCAGCAGCTGGGACTCTCAGGCAACAGCGGTACAGAGCCGGCTACCTTGGGAGAAAAAAGCGGGGCTCACCTCCACTTTGAACTGATTATTCAGGATGCTGAGGGGGAAAGGTATCTGGGGCAGGGGTTGGCTCTTGAGGAAGTGAAGTCTGTGTTGGAAAGACTTTTTACTGAATAATGCTCAAAGATTCGAAGACATCCCACAGGGTGCTGTGCAAAATGTCTGCGCTCAATTTCCCAACCCCGCTAAAGCGGGCTTTTTTCACTAAGGACGCTTCAGCGTTCTTGTGTTATTAAAGCGTGGTCATTAATGGCCTCGCTGAGGAGTTCAACATTTGCAACGCACTTTCGAAGTGCGTCGCACATTACTCTCAGTTCCCCTTCAGCACCACAAACGTCCCCCGCTGCGCCTTCGGCCAGGTAGGCAGATCCGCCTCTACCACGTAGATGTAGAGTCCGCTAACAACAGACGCACCGCCTCTGGTAGTTAGATCCCATGAATCGTAGGCAGTGCCGTCATCATGGTAGATCTCTGAGATGATATCACCTGTAAGTGTAAAGATGGTGATTTTACACGCCGGTGGGAGATTGGTAAAACTGATGCGTCCCTCGTACTTTTTCTCAAGGTGTGAACCGCCGCGATAGGGATTGGGGAAAATGGAGACTTCTTTACCATCCTACTCTTCACCTGAACTGTAAGTCTTCCCGGGAAAAACAGGGACCGGCTCTCCGGTGAGGAAGTTTTTCTTGTAGTTCGTCCGGGGTGACTCTCCCACGGGAATATCAGGACTACCGAATTCAGCGGGATTGTCGTAAGCCGTCAGAACGTAGTAATAAGGAATGTTGTTCACAGGAGTTTCGATATCGGGAATCAGAGCAATGTCACTTCCTTGAACGTCTCTGGCGTAAAAGGTGCCACCTATGTCCAAGTATAGATGAGTCTGCGGTTCATCATCGTAAGGCGGCAAGTTAATGAGCTGACCGTCAAAAAGTGTGTCTCCTGATGCTATATCAACCACAATCACAGGACCATCCACATTGTCCCAGGCTGCGATCAACTCCCACTGATCGAGCTTATACTTGGAGCGGTAAAGGCGGTAGCCTTCAAAGTCATGGGTTTCTGCTGCACTGTCCCAGATAAGGGTAACTTCATTCTCCGCAGCGCTGTAAGCCAGTCCGGGTGTAGGCGGCGGGACGGGAATCCGGTAGTGGACATCTTCCTCGGGACCCGTGGGATCATAAGGAGTTCCGGCACTGCCTGCAAAATAGGCATAGAGAGCATTATCAGCATTTTGCCTCAGACCGCCTATCCCTTTCCCCACTACCTCGGCTGTGACAAAATAGAGCGTGTCATTCAGCCCAACCTCTGCAATGGGACCGGTGCCTAAAAGAAACCGGTGGTCGAAAGGTCCCAGTGCAGTGACCAGCGGGTTAGGCATGAAAGGACTTCCCAGGGCATGATTGTGCTCACCGGCAATAAAGTCGTACATCTCTGCCTTTGAGTCGGGAGCATACATTATTCCAAACCATTGATGGTTATATGGCCGAAGGAGTGTATCGTCTGCTGTCTCTTCGTAAGGACCGTTCTGCTTCCATACCTCGGAGTAAATGAGTCGCAGCCCTACAAATCCGGGGATATCACCATTTTCGCCTGTGTCGTCTTCCGGTGATCTGGGATCATCGGCATCATACATGTACGACATGTTCCGGGGTACTACATAACCACGAAGTGTATCACCATCAATAACGGCGATCTCTCCCTTATGGGTCGTGTAATCCGGGTTGGCAGCGTTGACCTGCCAGCGGATGACAGGAGCATTCAGAGGATCAGATGGTATCAATACTGTATATGAATCATAGAAACCGTCGGGGTAAGAGAGGAGAGGATCGTAGTTAGCCTGCGGAATGAATGCGTTGCCCACATATTCCCAGCCGTGGGGAATCCCCATGTCGTCGTAACCGTCCAGTTTGTCGCTGCCGTTCCAATCGCCGTTTTCCACCACGTCTTCCCGGTAGGTGATGAACTCTTCCGGATTGCTGCCGTTCCACCCATCAAAATCAACCAGATCGTCAATCCAAGGCGAAGAAGTATCTTTACCAAATCCGATAATCCCGTCATACACCCATCCCACATAGACATTTGTAATCTCATCCCCGCTGTAGTTCTCTCCTCCCATTTCCTTGATGATTTCGTACTCAAAAATGACAAAATCGTCATACTCAGTACCATTCCAGGTCAATCCCCGCTGATTTATCCGCAGGCCCAGCGGCTCGGAGGTGTTCATACTGTCTTCAAAATCGTCAAAGGTTACATAGCTGTCCTCGGCCGACTTGGCAGGATAAGCAGGGAGTTCCAGAGCAGTGCCTTCCGTGGGTTGAAAATCGTATTCTCCATAATATGCATAATCACAAAGGGGACACAGTTTCTCTTCTTTACCAATGGCACAGACCATCAGTCCACCATATTGTACATATTGAATGCCGCTGCCGGCCGGCCATTCAAGGGATGGTACAGGCTCCGGGAACAGTTGTAAATATGTCTGAGTAACCCTCACCCCACCATGAATACCAAAATTAGTAACTGTGGTACGAATTCTGCCTATTTCGTGAATTCTATAATCATGCTCAGGGCGCTGGGGAGGGTCGGCACTCAGGATCTGAAGGAGTTGAAAGAGGAATAAGGTTATACATGCAACTATAAGGTTTGGATGACGGGACACACTCAGTTCCCCTTCAGCACCACAAATGTCCCTCGCTGCGCCTTTGGCCAGGTAGGCAGATCAGCCTCCACTACGTAGATGTAGAGTCCACTCACTATATCCAGACCTGACCTTGACCTCAGGTCCCAAGAGGCATCCGCCGTCCCTGCCGTGTGGTAGATCTCCTTGATGAGGTCGCCGGTGAGGGAAAATATGGAGATCTTGCACGCCGGCGGCAGGTTGGTAAAGTTAAGCTCGCTCTGTCCCCTAGTTTCGATACCTGTTCCTCCTCGGTAGGGATTGGGAAAGATAGAGACCTTCTTGCCGTCCCATTGCGCTCCGGCATCATACAGCACCCGGGGATAGACCGGTTCCGGCTCCCCGGTGTTTGGATCCCGCCGGTAGTTCCTCCGGGGTGACTCCAAAGACGGCAGCAACGGCTCACCAATAAGAGCCGGGTCGTCATAAGCCGTCACCACGTAGAAGTAAGGGTGGTTGTTCACAGGACGGACGATTCCTTCTAAAAGGTTCACCTCCACACCGTATTCATCCCGGGCCGTGAATACGGTCATTGTATCTACAAACTCATGAGGCAGGGGTTCACCGTCAAACGGCGGCAGGTTGAACTTCTCTCCGCCGAAGAGAGTGTCACCGGTCTCGTAGTTGAGGAGAATAACCGGTTCATCCACAATATCAAAGGCAGCTATAAACTCCCAGTTCTCCGGGTGGAACATGGAGCGGTAGATACGGTAGCCCACAAAGTCGCTGGTGGTGCCGACCATGGGATCAATAAAACCTTCGGCGGAATTATCCCACGAGAGCAGTACCCCTTTATCCAGCGGATTGTAGGAGAGGATAGGCGACGGCGGAGGGAAGGCGATCTTGTAGTGGGCATCCTCTTCCGGACCGGTGGGGTCATACGGCGACCCTTCTGAACCAGCGAAGTAAACCCTTAAGGCAGAATCTATGTTCTGCCGCAGTCCTTGCAGACCTTTTCCGACTGCAGAAGCAAAAACAACTCGAATAGTATCACCTAAGATTATTTCTGGAAACGGTCCTGTTGATAGAACGAATTGGTAGTCGAATACAGGTGCATTCAGATCAAATGGATGAGGCATAAAGTAACATCCAAAGTTGTTTGAGTGATCTGCAGCAACAAACTGGTAACCTGCCACGTCGTCTTGCCACGGCCATGTTTCCCAATTGCCCCATTGATGGCTGAAAGGACGTAGAAGCGTATCGTCATCAGTGGCCAGATATGGTCCGTATTTTTCCCAATAGTCAGTATAAATTAGTCTCAACCCGATGAAACCCGGTGATTCTCCACCTTCCCCTGTATCATCCCAAGCTGAGGACGGTCGGTCCCCATCATACATATAAGACATGTTACGAGGCACAACATAACCTCTGAGTGTATCACCATTAACTACAGCTACTCTGCCGGCAACAGCTGTATAGTCTGGATTCTCGGCACTTATCTGCCAGCGGAGAACCGGCGCCTCTACCCCCTCCTTAGCAAAGATCACCGTATACTCATCATAAAACCCATCAGAATAGACATTTGCAGGGTTATAATTCGGTTGAGGGGTTGATGGCTTCCCCAGAAACTCCATGCCGTACGGAATGCCTTGTTCATCGTATCCACCAACTGAGTCATCTCCGTTAATATCACCATTCTCAACAATATCCTGCTTATAAGAAACATACTGCTCTGGATTGTTTCCGTCCCACCCATCATAGTCAACTAAATCATCCATCCAATAATTCGTAGTATCCACTCCAAAGCCTACATCACAGTCGTACGATAAAGTCACATATAAATCAGTCAAGAGTTCACCACTATAGTTGATATCCCCCAATTCTTTGATAAACTCAAGCTCATAGATTATGAAATCATCATATTCCTCGGGGGTCCAAGTAAGCCCTCGTTGAGCTACCCTAATACCTAAAGATTTTGTAGTATGCAGTGAGTCAATAAAAATCATTGAAAACTGCATAGCTGTCCTCAACAGACTTGGGATCCAGCGCTGGAAGTTGAAATAAAACATCCTCCGAAGGAACAAACTCATTGACACCAGAAAAAGCATTGCTTTGACTAGATCTTCTAACACTTCCATACTTTGCTGACACCCAAATACTCCCATTCCAAAGGTATTGCTTACCGCTGCTACCTGGCCACTCCATTGAAGGGTAATCTATAGGAAGATTAGGTAAACCTACGGAACCATGTCCATGCACTCCATCATTGCTGACAGTTGACCAAACTCTGCCAATATCGTGTATCTTGTATTCTATGGCTGATTGTTCGTCATCTTCCATAGCCTTAATTTTCATTTTCTGTTTTAGTAATATTTTGTCTGGCCTGTCTCCCGCTAACACCAGCGAACAAGCAAGTAAAAGGAACAAGAAATGGAGGATAGGTCTCACCGTTCAATCACCCAGCAGCGTCACCCGGTAAATCTCTCCCCCGGCAATGGTCCACAGTTTCCCTTCGTCATTCATGGCCAGATAGCCGCTGATGTAAAGTTTTTGACTTGGCTCATCGCTCCGCATTACCACGTAGGTCTTTTGGATGGTGAAGTCGTGGTCCATCTCCAAGAGGAGTCCCTTGGAAGGATCTGAGTCGTAAGCGTAGAGTTCATTCTCCCCGGCGAAAATTCCTGTGTAGCTAGTCTCTGAATCCTCTACCACCAGCGTATCTCCTGATGATAAGTCCCACCGCACCAGCTTCCGACCGGAAGCGAGAAAGACCGTTCCGTCGTGGGTGGAAATGTCCACTATCCCGGCAGAACTCACCGGCAGGTCCCGCCATGACACAATCTCCTGTGTTTCGGGGTCGAGGGTGTAGTACTTCCCTTCCACCAGCTCCCACTGATCAGGGAAAATTTCGATAGAGAAGGTATCCGTCACTGCCGTGTAGTGGTCAACATCCCATCCGAGAGCTTTGTAGAGACGGTCATTGATTTCCACATTATCATCTGAGATGCGGATGAACTCCCCGCCGTTCGTGCTCTCCCATATCTTCCTAAAGGGATAATCAGCTCCCCCGTCACTGGGCGTAGTGGTCCAAGTATCAAAGATGGCCAACGTAAAATCACCTGTAAAGGACCCTTCGGACTTCCAGGCAATACCCAGAGGATTTCCTTCAGGGAGAGCCACACCGTATGGCTCCGCCACCGCTGCCTTGGGGATGATTACATTAGTCGTATCGTCCCGCCACTCCATGACCAGTTCATCGTAGAGTACCCGGTATCCATCCCGCCAGGCGTAGAAGAAGACGAATCCCGGTGACACCACATCGGTTAACTCATAGTAGCCAGAATCGTCTGTGGTATCATACACAGTGGTATCATACCCGGCGTAGGCGGTACTGATGTTGGTAACCTCCACCACTACCTCCGGCACTGGCTCGCCAGAGTCTATATCTGTTACCACTCCACTGAGTGTATAGACCGGTACGGGTGCAGGCACTACGGGAATATCCTGACGCTCCCAGCATCCTGACGCCACTAAGATACAGAGGCAAAGTGAGAGGCTAAGGCGTAGGTTTAGATTCGAACGAGTTCTGCAAACTTTGCGGAAGTCTGAAACTTCTGCAAAGTTGAAGCCCACCTTCAACAACCACTGTCTACTGCCCTTGAAGCATAGAAATCGCAATTGTTCCCTCCTTTCCCCACAAGTTGCCGGAATTGTCGAGGTCTAACCCACCTTCAGCACCCAAACCTACCTTATACGTCCAAAGTCGCTCAAACTGGGTATCCATTACCACGAGGTTCTTTGCATACATATCATCATCATAAACGAAGATCTGTGAGTCTGTGGCTGCCACCGCTATGTACCACGCCTCGGGATTGAAGACAATGAGCGTATCCCCTGTCACCATATCCCACTCGACCAGGCGGGTCTCCGCCGCTATGAAAAGTTCATCACCCACCAGCGAAACATCTCTTACCCGGTATGGAGAAACAGGAATCGTATCTTGATCAAGAATCATCTGATTTACGGGACTGAGATAATAAATCCCGCCATCATCCTGTAAAATGTCCTCACCGGCAGCAAGGTAGGTGGGGCGGCTCAAAGCCACATACCGTTCCCCGTCAAAATCAAGTCCCCGGTACTCCCGGTTGTTGTACGCTGTGGCATCATCTGAAATTCGCTCGAACTCCCCCCCATCCGTGCTCTCCCAGATTTTCTTGAGAGGGTACTGAGTACTATCTCCTTCCAGAATCATCGTCCATGCTGAGATAACCGCCAGAGTGGATGAATCCTTCCAACAGAATCCATAGATATCACTCCCAGGATAGACCATTCCGTACTGCTCAGCCGTAGCTCCTTTAGGCACTTGGAAGTCAAACTGCCGGTCAGACCAATACTGAATTAGAAGCTTGGAGTAGACTTTTATGCTGTCTCGGTATACATACATAGTCACTTCACCAGGAGATACTGCTTTTGAAAATAAGTACATCCCGTCCTCATCTGTAGAGTCGTACAGTGTTGTATCCCAACCTGCTACAGCTGTGCTTTTATTGTTTATCATTACAGCGATCCCTCCCAGCGGTTCACCCGAATCAATATCCGTCACCACACCATTGAGGGTATAGACCGGCACAGGCGGCGGCACCACGGGAATATCCTGACGCTCCCAGCACCCGGAGAACATTACAGTCACAAAGGCACCCCACAGGGTCCTGCGGATAAGGCACGAAGAAAGACGAATCTTTATTGGTTCACCACACATTATTTCTACATCATTTTTATTAACGACGTCCCCTTTTTCCCCTCCTTATCAAGGAGGGGTGTAGGGGTGGTCTTTCAACTAAAAGTTCCACGATACAAGGTTTTGACTAATATTAATAATCACAATTGGATTCCTCCATTACCCTGGAGTATCTGCAGGTAATTCAATCTTGTATAAACGTGGACTACCTAAATGATAACCTATCCCCCAGCAGTTCAAATTATCAGCTCTACTGAGTACCCCTCTAAGATCCACTCTACTATCATGCCCAAGCATCACTTGATAGGTTGCAAGCCTCTGAAATTCACTTGTCATAATAACCAGATATCCTGCGTAATAATCATCATCATATGTATAAATTACTGAATCCTTCGCCATAATACCTGTGTACCAAGCCTCCGGATTAAAGACAATGAGCGTATCTCCCGTCACCAGATTCCACCTGACCAGACGGGTCTCCGCAGCAATATAGAGTTCATCACCCACCAGTGAAATGTCTCTTACCCGAGATGGTGAAACTGGAATCGTATCGTGCTCCAGAATCGCCTGACTTGTTGGACTGAGAAAGTATATACCGCCATCATCCTGTAAAATGTCCTCCCCGACAGAAAGATAGGTAGGTCGGCTCAAAGCCACATACCGCTCCCCATCAAAATCAAGTCCCTGGTACTCTCGGTTGTTGTATACTGTGACATCATCTGATATTCGTTGGAACCCACCCCAATTGCTGCTCTCCCAAATTTTCCTGAGGGGGTACTCAATACTATCGCCTTGCAGTACAGTTGTCCACGTATCGATGTTCGCCATCGTAGAAGAATCTTTCTGGCACATACCCGTAACAAATCCTTCGGGAAAATCAACATAGTAGTTGTCAGCCACAACCACCTTTGGCAATACAAAGTCAAACTGCCGGTCAGACCACTGCTGCACCAGAAACTTGGAGTAAATCTGGTAGTCGTCACGTTTGGCATACATCGTCACATAGCCCGGAGATACAGATTCTGTGAATGAGTAAATACCATCTTCACCTGTGGTGTCGTACAGTGTTGTGTCCCAACCTGCTACAGCTGTGCTTTTATTGTTTATCATTACAGCGATCCCTTCCAGCGGTTCACCTGAATCAATATCCGTTACCACACCTTTGAGGGTATAGACCGGCACAGGCGGCGGCACCACGGGAATCTCCTGCCGCTCCCAGCACCCAGACGCCATAAACGCCACAAAGGCACTAAGGCACAAAGAAAGGCTAAACCTTATATTTTTATTCCTTTTCATATCACTCCTTCGTGCCTTGTCCGCGGGACACCAAGAGTGGGTAAATATGTTTTTGAACTTACTGTACATTTACATAGATAATTCAGACCTCCCCTTTCCACAGTCATTATGTTTAATAGAGAAAGGCAAGTCTCGCTAACTTGTTTAATAAAGTCAGACAACAGAAAGGAGACTTGCCATGGGAGAAAATACAGTAACAGATTGGTCGGGACAAACACTATATGTTGGAATTGACGTGGGTAAGAACCGATGGGCGGTAACAGTGAGGACAGTGGATATAGAGTTAAAGA